>DDBE01000003.1 GCA_002332715.1 Flavobacteriales bacterium UBA2040 | reverse complement strand
TTCTATCGCAACCAATAATTGATCAGTTTTTTATTGGTAAAATCTGCATCCAATTCCAACATGAATCGTGGAGTGGTAATTTCGGACATTTTTCCTTTTAAAGTATAAAGTATATTGTCTCTTGAAATCAACAATTCAAAGGTATCATTCAATCCAAATTTGGAAAGCATTTCTCCATACGATCCACCGTCAATTCTGTAATTATCGATAGCGATAACTTCGTCTCCAACACTAAGTCCAATGCTTTCTGCAGCAGAACCTCGATCGACACCTCGAACAGTTGTACCGCCCAATCTCGTACCAAATCTCACTTCTTTAACATCCTGACGATTGGCTTTCAATCCTACTTGACTGAACACTTTTTCGTAATCGGGAATTTCAGTTCCATGAATAAAACGCTCGAAGAACTCCGTCAAATCAGATTTGGTGAATTTCTCTAACTCTGCTTTGAATTCAGCTTCCGTAAATCCACGGTTTTGGTCGACATGATATGTCTTATAGATGCTTTGCATGAAGTGATCCAAGCATTTCTCACCATTTGAAACTTTGACAATCATCGCATCGAACTGAGCGGCCATAACCTGTCCACGGGAGTAATAAGACATCGTTGTGTTGTAGCTGTTTTCGTTTGGTCGATATGCTTTAATCCATGCATCGTAACTCGAATGGGCAAGAGGTTGAACTCTGGACCCGGTTGAGCCTTCAACGTAATTCATCGAGCTATTCAGTTTCCCTAAATATTGTTCTTTGGTATAAAAACCAGCTCGAAGCATTAAAAGTTCATCGTAATAAGAAGTAAATCCTTCCATTACCCATAAAAGAGTGGTGTAGTTTTCTTGATCGTAATTAAATGGACCCAATTCTATCGGACGTATGCGTTTTACATTCCATAAATGAAAGTATTCATGCGCAACTAAATTCAAGAAGCCCAGATAGTCTGAGCCATTATACGTCCAGCGGTTCACACTTAAAGTGGTGCTGTTGCAGTGCTCCAATCCGCCTTGTCCTTGTTCTACGTTGTGAATAATAAACGTATAATCTTTGTTGGGATTCTGACCAAAAACACCTGTGGCGCTTTCTATTATTTTAGCCATGTCACGTTTCATGTTTTCGATGTTGTGATTACCCCGACCATAAACGGCAACAGTGTGTTTTACGCCCGCAGCTGTGAAATCGAATATTTCTTGATTTCCAATTTCAATTGGACAGTCTACAAGTTGATCGTAATCGTTGAATTTGAATCGCGTTCCACCATCCGTTGCTAAATTTTCTGTACAGAAGGGCAATGCAGTGGTGATTTTCGAAAATGATGCGTGAGGAATAACATCCAAGCAACCTTTTACTGCTTTGTGTCCTTCGAGGTACATCAAGACACCACTTCCGCTGACGTAACCATGTGTTAAATCCAAGAAACTCGTTCGAACAGACAATTCAAAAGCGTAGACCTCATATTTCACGGTGACCTTCTTTTCCTTACCTTTTTTAATAACCCAAGTATTTTTGCTTGATTTTTCAACAGGAAGTTTGTCTCCTTTTTTATCCAAAGCAACAACTAGTTCTACATTTTTAGAGAATTCTCTGACCAAATAACTCCCTGGCGCCCATACCGGCATTTTAATTTTGAGTTCATCATCGTCGAAATCAGTGAGTTCCATTTCAACTTGGAAATAGTGCGTTTGTGGAGCGTCCATCCTCAATTTGTATTGAATTTTTTGAGCGTGAGCGCTTCCTAAAAAAGCACAAAAGAGAGGAATAATAAGGTGATTAATGTTCATTTTTTACTTATTTTCGGGTGTCCCTAAGTTTGGGAGTCTAAAGATAATAAATTGATATGAAATTACTCGGAACTCTTTTTTTGATAACCGTTTTGTTTGCTTGTAAGGAAGAACCAAAGCAAAAAACCAATACCGTAGACATAGCATTGTTGAAAAGTCAAATGGAGCAAATGGAATTGGATGCTCAGTTAAAAGATTCAATTGTGAATGAATCCTTGTCTTTTTTCAATGAAATTCAAGAGAATTTGGTGGCAATAGGTGTGAAAGAGGAAAGTGTTCGTCAACAAAGCGGAGATCCTGAAATAGCGAACAACGAACGAGAAATGGTGTTAAATGAAATCCGTCAAATCAACAATCTGCGCGTCGATAATGCAAAAAAAATGACACAACTTCAGGATCAAATGAAGAATAGTGGAATGAAAATAATTGAGTTGGAATCGATGGTAAATCGTTTGATGCAACAGTTAGTCAATAAAGATGCGGAGATTCAATCTTTGCAGAAAGAATTGGAACAAAAAGACAAAGATTACGCAAGATTGTTTGATGCTTATCAAGAGAAAGATTATCAGATGGACTTGATGAAAGAGGATGTGAATACCGCTTATTATGTTTATGGCACAGAGAAGGAGCTTTTGAAAAATGAAGTGATTTCAAAAAATAAAGGATTTGTTGGGATAGGGAAGAAGGTTCGACTCAAAGAAGATTTCAATGAGAATTATTTCACGAAAATTGATAAACGCAGCAAGAAGGATTTTTTAATTTCAGGTGATAGAATAGAACTGATTTCGACCCACCCGACTAGTTCGTATGATTTGATTCCAATAGGTGAAAATACTAAATTGGTGGTGAAGGATTTGAAATCATTTTGGAAGGTGTCACTGTATTTGATTGTGGTGGTGAAGTAACTGAATTGATTACATTTTGAAAATCAAAATTCGAAAATTTTAATATTCGAAAAGACTAAGTTTTTAGTCTCTGAAAAATGATTGTCGAAACCAATGTTTAAGATCCTTTATCACCTATAAATGAAAAAAAGAAAACTCCTTTGAATCCCAAACTTCGTCAAATAAATGCGGATAATAATTCTTCATTTCTGCATTCATAAAGTCGACTGGCACGTCATAAAATGTTCCATAGTAATGCAAGTACTCTATAAACTGCTTTTCACCCGAATAAGCTTGAAACATAGAATTTGTCTTCCCATCAAAATCTAATGGAGGAACACCGGATAATCGACAAATTCTTTTGTCAAACGCAGGCGTGCATGCAATCCATTGATCGTTCAAAAAGACCTCTACATAGCCATGAAAAACAATTTCAGAACGTTTTAGGTACTTCTCAAGTTTCTCTACTCCAATATGATTTCGCACCACCGCGTAGCCCAATCGTGACGGAATACCAAGTTTTCTAGCCCCTGCAGCAAAGACAATTGCTTTTTCAACGCACCATGCACGATTTTTGGATAGAATTTGACTCGCAACCAATGATTCTGGCCGCAGGTCCAAATGATACGGATCGTACAGGAATCCATCTCTAACTTTGTTGTAGAATTTTATTGTTTGCGCAACAGGATCGGTTAAAGTTAGTATTTCGCCAATGTATTCTTCGAATAATGGATCATTGAAATTTAAAAACTCCGTTTCCTGTAGATATGATTCTAGATTTTCCAATAAGGCAAAAGTAAAAGATTGATTGAAATTATTATAATCTTTATTAAAGTTGGACTAATTCCCATTGGAGTTCTTAATTTCGAAGTATGGAAAATCCAGCCAGAAAATTAGACGAAAGAATAGGGCCAACAAGTCCTTTGCCAGCGATACTTCAGCTAAGAAATTGGATTTTTGGTCTGAAGTCACCAAATTTCATTATTAGAATCGGTTTTTATTGTTTGACGATAGTCGGAATTATATTTCTGGTTTGGAATGTTTTGAGCTTTATTGCTCTTCAAATGCGATTTTTAGTTCGTGCCAACAAAAATATATCGATTTCTGAGTTTTTATCTGAACGCGCTATCGAATTAGAAATTCATCCTGATTATATTTTGCCGAAGTTACTAATCTATTTTTCTATTGCAGCTATTTGCTGGGGTGTTTTCCTGTTTGCATTGGTCTTGCTTTGGCGTGAGAAAAAAATGTTCTTTTGGTTAGGAGCTGTAGCACTTGTTTTCCATATTGGAATGGGTATTTTTTATGTGGGAGGACTCTATTTTTGGGCAGAAATCAGCAACCTAGATAAACTCGTCATTTTCTCGAGTATTGC
Organism: Flavobacteriales bacterium UBA2040; assembly: GCA_002332715.1. Taxonomy (GTDB): domain Bacteria; phylum Bacteroidota; class Bacteroidia; order Flavobacteriales_D; family Crocinitomicaceae; genus UBA2040. The sequence continues at coordinate 4,451 of DDBE01000003.1, read as the reverse complement.
CGCTTTAGCGTTTTACCGTTTCTTTCAATTTCCTTCCGGAACATCATCTAAATAATGCCGCAAGAGATTTGTCAGGTTTTGGGACGTTTGGTTGTCTCTTGAAATATTCAACTGGCTTAGCGTATAATATAGTTCTCTTTCAGAAAGATGCATTCCAATGAACTTTTCAAGTTCCTCGAGATTCATATAATCCACCAATGGACGTGATTTTTTCGAGTGATGTATCCTGTTGGCCAATTCTTTCGCTGGGCGATTCAAGTAAACTGTCAATCCATTTTTATTTAAAAGTTCCATGTTGTCATTAAAACAGGGTGTGCCACCACCAGTTGAAAGTAAGGCATGTTTTTCTTTTTTGATGAATGAACTCAAGAAGGCCGTTTCCATACGTCGAAATCCCTCTTCACCATAAGTTTTAAAGATATCAGGGATGGACATTTCAGCTTCCTTCTCAATTTCTTTGTCCATATCAAAAAAGGGTATAGATAAGTGCTTAGCAACCCTTTTTCCTAAGGTGCTTTTGCCTGATGCCATATATCCAACAAAGAAAATTATCATACCTTTCGCTTTCAGAAACAAACCTACGTCTTTTTGCATAATTGTGGTGAATCGACTTTTATTTTCTGTTTAGAAAATGTTTTTTTACTTTATTTTGTACTTAAAATCAAAGGCTTAGAGTGTTTCAGAAAAAAATAACTAAAAAAAAGCAATTCTGGCCTTGTTGAAAAAAAATATACGTGTATATTTGCAGCCTCAAACAGATGAAATATCCATAAGAAAATTAGGATTCAGTAGCTCAGTTGGTAGAGCAACGCCCTTTTAAGGCGTGGGTCCTGGGTTCGAGCCCCAGACCGATCACTTAAGAGTCAGCAAGAAATTGCTGGCTCTTTTTTATGTGGCAAACACTCGTACAATAACTATATAGTATATAATCAAACTACTTCAGCAATGTATATCAAGTGATAACATTGGAACCTTGTTTCTTTAACTGTTGCCATGGATAATACAGATTGTATTATATCCCATTTGTAGTAACTCGAATGAATAACTCACATGGATTATTTAAAACCATCAGAATATTAGTCGTCCATTAGGCATGAAGAGTGCAATCACGGATTATTCGTCTCCCACAAATACAATACAAGTTTAAATATTCGTTAAATTCGATACTATTACAGCTTTTTGACCGTCATAATGTTACTTCAATTAAACAATAACTGACATAATGTTCCAAAAACACATTTGGCACATTATTGTTACTAATAGAATTATAAGTCAAAGGTTATAACATATGGACAGAAAGTCCTATATATGTAGAGAATATTATAGAACGTTTTTTGATTGTATATAAACTATTATTATTTACAATCAATCTAAAACTGTAGAGCACCGAAATTATAATACCATGAACAGAAAATTCTCATCACAAGTAAGGAAGATCATACAGCTCTCGAGAGAAGAAGCAATACGTATGGGTCATAACTATATAGGAACTGAACATCTACTACTCGGTATGATACAAGATTCTGAAAGCCTAGCTATAAAAGTACTAGACTCATTAGAAGTAAACCTAGAAGAGCTCAAATACAAGATCGAAGTAAAGACAACTCCTAATAAATCTGATGACACTTCATATAATGTAGGTAATATACCCCTCAACAAGCATGCAGAGAAAGTTCTAAAAGTAACTTTCTTAGAAGCTAAAGTGTACCAAAACGACGAAATATATCCTGAACACCTTATGCTGTCGATACTGAAGCACAATGAAAATGTAGCCTCTCAAATCATGGGAGACTTTGATGTAGACTACGAAGCATACAAGTCAGAACTAGATTATGTAAAGCATGAATCAGATAGTTCGTATACTGAGTTTTATGATGGGACACCTTCAGATAGCGACTCACCAATGGATGAAGAAAACGACCCATTCAGTGGACGTAGTGGACAAGCTGCTTCTAAAGGGAATAGCAAGAGTCGTACGCCTGTACTAGATAATTTTGGTAGAGATGTCAGTAAACTTGCTGAAGATGGTAAGCTTGATCCTATTATAGGCAGAGAAACAGAAATCGAGCGTGTATCTCAGATTCTCAGCAGACGTAAAAAGAATAACCCTATACTTATCGGCGAACCAGGAGTAGGTAAGACGGCAATAGCAGAAGGACTTGCACTCCGTATACACGAGAAACAAGTATCTCGAACTCTCTTTGACAAGAGAATAGTAATGCTTGACCTTGCTGCATTAGTTGCAGGTACAAAGTACAGAGGCCAATTTGAAGAAAGAATGAAGGCCATTATGACTGAGCTTGAAAAAGCTAGAGATGTAATACTCTTCATAGATGAAATACATACTATAGTAGGAGCTGGAGGTGCAACTGGCTCACTAGATGCATCTAACATTTTCAAACCTGCACTAGCTAGAGGTGAGCTACAATGTATTGGTGCAAGTACGCTAGATGAATATAGACAGCATATCGAAAAAGATTGTGCACTAGATAGAAGGTTTCAAAAGGTCATAGTAGAGCCGCCTTCCAATGAAGAAGCTGTGCACATACTTCACAATATCAAAGAGAAATATGAGGATTTCCACAATGTCACTTACTCTGATGAGGCAATAGAAGCATGTGTAAGCTTAAGTACAAGGTATATCAGTGATCGATTCCTTCCGGATAAAGCAATAGACGTAATGGATGAAGTAGGTGCACGTACTCACCTCAAAAACATACATGTCCCTGAGCATATAGAAGAGCTGGAAGGTGCAATAGGAAAAGTGAAAGTAGCTAAGAATCAATCTGTGAAAAATCAGCAGTACGAAGAAGCGGCCGAACTAAGAGATCAAGAAACTAAGCTACAGAAGAAACTAGAAGACGCAAAGCTACAGTGGGATGAAGATAGTAAAACTAGAAGAAATCCGGTAGAAGAGAAAGATATAGCAGAAGTAGTATCTATGATGACCGGCATTCCAGTCATGAAAGTAGCCCAGAGCGAAAGCGGTAAGCTTGTCAAAATGGCAGCAGATATGAAAAAGATGATCATCGGGCAGGATGAAGCCATTATAAAAGTCACTAAGGCGATTCAGCGGAATCGTGTAGGATTGAAAGATCCAAGTAAACCGATTGGTTCATTTATCTTCCTTGGACCAACAGGTGTAGGAAAAACGGAGTTAGCTAAAGCACTAGCCAAATATGTATTTGACTCAGAAGATGCTCTATTGCGTATAGATATGAGTGAATATATGGAGAAGTTCTCTATCAGTAGATTAATAGGCGCACCTCCAGGATATGTAGGTTATGAAGAAGGAGGACAACTGACTGAAAAAGTTAGAAGAAAGCCATATTCTGTAATCTTACTAGATGAGATCGAGAAGGCACACCCTGATGTATATAATATTCTATTACAAGTACTTGACGACGGACAGTTGACGGATGGTCTTGGACGAAAGGTTGATTTTAAGAATACGATGATCATCATGACATCTAATATTGGAGTAAGACAACTGAAGGACTTTGGTCAAGGAGTTGGTTTTGCAACTCAGTCACGTCAAGAGTCAACTGAAGAGACCAGTAAGGGTATCATACAAAATGCTCTGAAAAAGACTTTCTCTCCAGAATTTCTCAATCGTATTGATGATGTAGTTATATTTAATAGCTTGGATCAGGACGATATTTTCAATATTATAGATATCACTCTCAACGACCTTTTTGATAGACTAGATAATATGGGTTATAAACTTACGTTAGCTGATGATGCTAAGAAGTTTGTAGCTGAGAAAGGATACGATCCGCAATTTGGAGCAAGACCATTACACAGAGCAATACAGAAATACATAGAAGATCCATTAGCGGAGTTTATTCTTGCTAATAACCCAGGAGAAGGATCTAAATTTAAAGCATCTCTTAACAAGAAGAAAGATGGCATAAAGATCACATTCACCAAGAAAGTTGTAAAAGAAGAAGAGGATATCGCAGAATAACAGAACTTCATAATATATAAAGTGCATTAATATACATCTATGTGAATACACTTTTTTATCTCGCTACCTGGTAAATTAATTAAGCGACTTAGACCCTATATTATTAACATTAGGGATATTTGAGTTTAGTTATGGCTTTTTTGTAAATTCGATAGAGCAAATGAAAATTGCACACACAATATTTATAAGTAAACACAAAACATTTGGCTAAAAGACGTAAAGTAGTCTCGAGAGAACCTAAGTTTTCTCTAAGAATCAACAATCAAATTAGAGTACCAAGAATAAGACTGGTAGGAGATAATCTAGACGCTATCAGTGAAGTAGCAGACAAAGAAATCACACCAGACATCTATTACACTAACAAGGCAGTACAATGGGCTGAAGCATTAGATCTTGACCTAGTCGAGATTAGTCCTAATGCAGATCCTCCCGTATGTAAGATTATTGATTACAAGAAGTTCCTATATGACAAGAAGAAGAAAGA
>DDBE01000057.1:2781-2937 GCA_002332715.1 Flavobacteriales bacterium UBA2040 | reverse complement strand
TACGCTATCACCAATTCGTTGAAAATATTCTCATCTGAAAAGGTGCTGCGACCATTCCAAGCCGCTCCAATATCAAAGAATCCAATTAATTGAAAACTTCGAAGTGGCTCGTTTTTGATCGCTCCTCTAGTGAAAAGAACAAAAAGTGGGACTCTT
>DDBE01000057.1:0-2490 GCA_002332715.1 Flavobacteriales bacterium UBA2040 | reverse complement strand
AACAAAAAGTGGGACTCTTAATTCTGAATTTATCACAGCAAATGAATTTCCATTTCGCTGATTTTGAACGAAACCTCTCATAGGTGTCGCAAGTGTTTGGTAGGCGAAATTTCCTTTTGGGTCGACTGGTGTATCAAGATTAAAATTATTTACTGGACGCAGCATCCAATTGTCTACACCACCCATGTAATAAAGTAAACGCGGTCCACCTAGTGATGTTCCAGCTGCAATTCGGTTGACCCAAATAAGTTCTTTGCGCAACGAAATGGAATGTCTGGCATCAAATCCTAAGTTGAGCATTCCGAACACTTTGGCACTTGTGCTTTGGAGATATTCTGCAAAAACCTTCATGCGGGTTCCTGTCCAAGTGTTTTCGGACCACTGCTTTGCATTATCGAAAACCAATGAGGTTTTTAGTCCACCTTGATAATTGTAACGAATATCTCTTTGCAAAGAAGCCTCGCTCAGCGCTAGTGGATGCATCAAATCTGTTCTAGATAAAACAGTCCCTCTCCATGAAAAAACTTCCGAAAAAGGATAAACTAGATTCAATTGGATTTCATGCGTAATGTTTTTGTCAAGCCCTTGCGCAAATCGGTCTTCATAACTTCGGCGGTAGTAAAACAATTGCTTATCCAATCGTTTTTTTCTAAAATTAATTCCTGTATAAAACTCACTATTGTTTCGAGAAGTTGGGATGCGTAATCCTCCAGAAATCAAAACATCTTCCATGACATCGCTAAAGCTTATGCGAAGCATTCCACTTACAGAAGGGTTGAGATACACACTACCAGGACCCGAATAAATTTGATAGGACTGATTTAAAAAAGCATTATCAATCTTCACACTTATAAAATCTTTGGCGAAGTTTATTTTGTACCTGCCTTGACTGGCACTTTCAAAAATCAACTCTTCATTATTCCTATTTTTATTGATTTGCGACAGATCTTCAAACAAGGTTATTTTCTGTTTCGTGTACTTTCCATCCTCCGAAATTTCAATTGGTCTTTCTATTGATTCCTTGTTAAGTGAGTCACCCGATTGAACTGTATCTTGAATTACATAATTCGTCATTGGGCCAAATTTTCGCGCTGCTCGGTCCTTAAAGTAAACTACATTCAATTCTTTTGGAGCGTGTTCAAGTAGACTCCTAAAAACTTGATAACTATTGTTTTGAAAAATAAGCGTGACCACTTCGTCCGTTTTTCCGATGACATTTTGCTGTAAAATTCCGGTTGTTAAATTACTTGTCGCAAACGTTTTGTTATCTGGGCGATAATGAATGATAGTGTCAACAAAGGAAATGACACTGTCTTTCTTCAATTCCCTACGATTCCAAAGCCCGTTTTCATCACTCAAGTAGCTGATATTGCCATTTGGTAATTCTTGTCCCTGTTGCTCATTTACATCCGCAGTTGAGGTAATTCGCTGATAGCTTAGTCGCTTTTTGTCTTTATCCTTAAGCGGAAAAAGGAAAAGATCATACGCGCTTTCGAAAGGAACTATGACATTTTTTTTCGGTGGAAAATTGTCCGATCGATTGCTTGAAAATAAAATTCCTGTGTTATCATTGGTCCACGTTGGGTTCAAATCATCCCACAAATCATCCGTTAATTGATCGACAGAGTTGCCTGAAATTTTATAAATATAGATATCCGTTTGACCATTTTTCACACCAGAAATCACTATGCTTTTCCCGTCAGAAGAATAATCACAAGAAAGTATTTTCTCCAAACTCGGCACCTCTTTGGTCAAGGTTGTATTCTCTCCAATATCATAAAGATTGAACATCAATAAACCTTTTCTTTCGGTGAAATACACGAAATAGTCACCCGAAGGATGAAAAGTTGCCACTGGAAAAGAAACGTCTTGAATCCTTATTAAACGTGGTTCATTGGTAATAATTTTTTTTATTTTATCAGAAGTGAAATCTTGCAAATACAGCTTATATCGACCTTCTAAGTTGACTACATAGACCATTTTATCTCCTTGATCGTTTACAGCTACGGTTGTCAATTTCGTTTCTTTTTTCAAACGAGATGTAACTTCTGTACCCGATACCTCATCTTGGTATTTAAGGTCTGTAAGAAATCTTTTCGTGTAAAAATTATTGAATTCGGGAAGGAGTTCTTGCGTGCTAGAGCCCAACAGATATTCCAAAGTTCTATCGATGTGACCGACGTTTTTAGTGACAAAAAGTATGCTCAACAATTGACTTCTTCCATACGTTTCTTGGATGTAATTCCAAAAAGCGTGACCAGCGATTGGTTCCTCTTCAACAGTCAATAGAGAGAAATTTTCAAAGCGGTTGGACAGAAAACCATCTTTCAATTTGGCCTCAAAATCTGCATCCCAATCGCGAGACAAAAAGTGAACGAAGCCTTGTGTAAACCATCCTGGATTTTTATTTGGATCATTGCCAATTAAAATATCCGACCATTGGTTGCCATATAAAATCTTACGAATCGCAGTTTCAGCCACTATTTCTCT
>DDBE01000098.1 GCA_002332715.1 Flavobacteriales bacterium UBA2040 | reverse complement strand
TTCGGTTCGGTTTTTGCGTATAATCTTAGTAAAATAGTATTTCATAATAATCTCATGCTAGAAGAAAGACGATTAACAACGGAAGAAAAGGCTCTTAAGGTCAATTTAACTCCGGACATCTATGGATGTTTTGCAGAAATTGGCGCAGGGCAAGAAGTTGCCGCCAATTTTTTCAAAGCAGGTGGTAGCTCAGGTACGATAGCTTTCTCACAATCAGCGTATGATATGAAGGTGTCTGATTCGCTATACGGTGAAGCGTCACGATATGTTTGCGAAGAACGTTTGACTACTATGTTGGAAACGGAATTCGATACAATGAAACTTCGCCTCCCTGAAAAACAAACGGAGTCTAGATTCTTTAGTTTTTGTAATACTGTTGAGTCATTAAATTATCATAAAACAAACCAAGGTCAAGGTTGGGTGGGCATTCGATTCCAAAAGGAGGTCAATGGTCCAACTAGCGATGTTGTTTTGCACGTTAAAATGCATGATAATAGCCACAAAGCCCAACAAGAAGCTTTAGGGATTTTAGGGGTAAACTTGATTCATGCAAGTTTTTTCCAAAGTGAAGAAATGAACAAGTTCGTTCAAAGTTTATTGCACCGCTTGACGCGTGAACGTGTTGAAATTGACATGGTTCGTGTTTCTGGTCCTGCTTTTGAAGGTGCCGACAATCGTATTTTAGCTTTGAATCTTGTGAAACGAGGCATGACGGATGCTACCATGTTCGATTTGACGGGGAATGTACTTCAACCTGCTTCGGCTCTCTACAAGAAAAACATTCTTTTGATGCGTGGTCGTTTTCGTCCAGTAACAAAAGTGCACATCGACATGATTGAGGCTGGAATCAAACAGTTTGTCGAAGAAAAAGGAGTTGAAGAAGAAAATGTTAGCGTTATTTTTGAGTTGACATTAAAGGATTTAACTGCCGATGGAAAAATATCCGATAAAGATTTCGTAGATAGAGCCGAATTATTAGGATCGTTAGGCTACACAGTAATGATTTCAAACTACTTGAAACATTATAAAATGGTCGATTATTTAGGTTCAATTGCCCGAGGAAAAATGATGGGTGTTATCTTAGGTGTGTATAATTTGCATACCATTTTCGATGAGAAATATTACGATAACTTACCTGGTGGATTACTTGAAGCTTTCGGTCGTGGATTTGGACACAAAGTGAAATTGTTCGTCTATCCAGCTAATGATGTGGAAACAGGTGATTTATATACTTTGCAAGATCTTCGAATACCACCGCATTTACATGGATTGTTGCAGTACATGAAGGACAATAACAAGGTGGCCGCAATCGAAGGATATGATAAACAACTTCTGCATATCCTTTCTGATGATGTACTATCTAAAATCCGAGCTGGTGCTTCCATTTGGGAAGACGATGTGCCTTATGAAGTGGTCAAAGCCATTAAATATTTTGAACTTTTTGGATATGTTCAAGATAAAGTGAAAGTAGCCGTTACTAAGTAGAATTTATCCTAAAATTCACGAATTTTTTACTTGAAATGCATTTCTGTGCGTAATGCTTTACGTTCTTATAAAAAATTTTTACTTTAGCAGTCTGAATATCGATGAATGTCACAGATAAAAAACGCTCAGATACGCTACAGAATAATTGACCGAAGTCTTCGAAATAAATACAAGCCGAATCCAACTAAACAGGATTTAAGAGAAGCTTGCGAAGAAGCACTGTACGGTGCAATTGACGGCAATAATATCTGTGATTCCACCATAGAAAAAGATTTGTATGCACTCAGAATGGAGCACGACGCACCCATTAAGTATTCAAAAGTGACCAAAGGTTACTATTATGAGGATGAAAACTTTAGCATAGATAACATTCCGCTGACAGAAGAAGATTTAAAAGCAATCCAATTTGCTGCGAAAACACTTATGCAGTTTCGGGATATCGATATGTTTAAGCAATTTGGCAATGCAATTGATAAAATCGTTGATCGAGTTACAATTTCAGCAAATCCATTGGATGAAAAAATCCAAGAATATGTTCAGTTTGAAAAAGGCACGAAAACGGCTGGAAATGAGTTTCTTTCTGTTATTCTGGAAGCTATTCAAAGCAGAAAAATGGTCACTTTTGATTATACAAGTTACCAATCTAAAGTAGGAAAGCAACGAATGGTTTCCCCTCTATTATTGAAGGAGTATCGAAATAGATGGTATTTGATCTGTCATGATGAAGAAAAACGAAAGATTGTGACATACGCCTTGGAGCGAATGACAGAAGTGGAAATCACGAAACACAATGGAACAGTGCCTGCCAAATTTTCTCCAGAGAATTTCTTTGAACATACAATTGGGATAACAACGCATGAGGGAAAACCTGTAGGGGTTGTTTTCAAGGCGAATAATCTCGCTGCAAAATACATTGAGTCTCAACCTTTTCATGCTACGCAGCGATTGTTGAAAGAGGGGAAGAATAAAACGACTTTTTCACTGAATGTGATTGTAACGGAAGAATTAATTAGAGAATTAATGAGTTATGGCGGCGATATCGAAGTAACAGAACCAATTACTTTGCGTGACAAAATTGCTGGTCGTGTTATCGACATGATTAAAAATTATAATCTATAATGGAACTTATTATATCAAAAGAGAATGGGGTAGCAACGTTGAAGTTGAATCGCCCAGAAGTTTTCAATTCATTTAATCAAAAAATGGCTTTTGATCTTCAAAAAGCTTTGGACGATTGCGAAAAGGATGAAACCGTTCGCTGCATTGTTATTACTGGAGAAGGCATAGCTTTTTGTGCAG
>DDBE01000072.1 GCA_002332715.1 Flavobacteriales bacterium UBA2040 | reverse complement strand
TCCATCCAAATTGGACAGATAAGAATGCCCAAATTATACCAAGAACCATCGCGATGATGATTTTCCAATGCAATGCCAATTTTTAATTTAAACCGATTCACCTCCCACCATCCCACCTCAATCAAGGAAGTAAATTTGAGTTCTTTTGAAATAAACGTGTATTTCTCCTACAAATAATTAATTTCGAACATGAAAAAATTGGCATTGCATTGGAAAATCATCATCGCGATGGTTCTTGGTATAATTTGGGCACTCTTATCTGTCCAATTTGGATGGAATAAAATCACCAAGGACTGGATAGCTCCTTTCGGAACGATTTTCATCAATTGCCTCAAGTTTATTGCGGTTCCTTTGGTGTTGTTTAGCATTATCACCGGGGTTACCTCAATGGGGGATTTATCGAAATTGGGCAGAATGGGAGCCAAGACGCTTGGGTTGTATCTGTTGACGACCGTTGCTTCCATTACGATTGGTTTACTTTTGGTGAATACTTTTAAACCTGGGGTGCAATCGGATGCTAATCAAAAATTGAACTCCCGATTGATGTACGAAATTTGGGCGCATGACAACAATATAGAAATCAAAGACAACGATAACAGAATAGCAACGGCAAGTCCTGAAAAAATGGCTGAAGTGAAGGAGTTAATGCAAAAAGATTCTGAAAAAGCGGATTATAAAAAATTGGCGGGAAAGAAAGATGATGCACTGAAAACAAAAGAAAGTGGTCCTTTGCAACCCATAGTCGATATGGTGCCAGAGAATATTATGTTAGCCATGAGCGATGGAACCAAAATGCTTCAAGTGATTTTCTTCGCCTTGTTCTTCGGAATTTGTCTTGCTTTTATACCTAATGATAAATCAGAGGTAATTTCTAAGTTTTGCGATGGCATGAACGAGGTCTTTATCAAAATGGTGAATATCGTTATGATGGCTGCACCGTTCTTCGTATTCTGTTTAATGGCTGGTGTTTTGGCACAAATGGCCAATTCACCCGAAGAGATATGGAATATTTTCACTAGTCTGAGTAAATATGGTTTACTTGTTGTGATAGGATTGGCGTTACTTTTATTTGGATTCTATCCTTTAATGATGCGGATATTCGGAGTAAAAATAGGCTATCAAAATTTCTTTAGAGGTTTGGCTCCAGCACAGTTCTTGGCTTTTTCTACTTCATCGAGTGCAGCTACTTTACCAGTAACTATCGAATGTGTGGAACATAATTTAAAAGTGCCAAAAGCAGCTACTGACTTCGTTTTGCCAATTGGGGCAACGGTCAACATGGATGGAACGTCACTTTATCAAGCGATAGCTGTTATCTTCTTAGCACAATACCATGATGTCGATTTATCACTAATGCAACAACTGGGCATCGTTGGCACAACTACCTTAGCTTCTATCGGTGCTGCAGCGGTTCCAAGTGCAGGATTAATTATGTTGATGATTGTACTTACCAGTTTGGGCTTAAATCCATTATGGATAGTAATTATTTATCCCTTGGATAGAATTTTAGACATGTGCCGCACTGTTGTGAATGTAACGAGCGATGCGACTGTTTCTGCGATTATTGGGAAGTCGGAGAAACTTTAATTTTAATGAACAATTGATAATGAACAATTGGGAAGGTGTATTTTTAACGAGTTGAACTATGAAAAAGAGTATTGTTTTATCCTTTGTTTTACTTTCTTTGGGTGCTTTGGCTCAAGAAACAAAAAGAGCACTTTTCTTAGGAAATAGTTATACGTATTACAATAATTTACCACAATTAACAGCGACTTTGGCACTTTCTGCAGGTGATACTTTAATCTTCGACAGTAATACACCAGGAGGATATACGCTGAATCAACACTCAACCAATGCGACTTCACTTGCGAAAATTCAACAAGGTGGTTGGGATTTCGTTGTGCTACAAGAACAAAGTCAGTTGCCTTCATTTCCAATCGGACAAGTACAAACTGAAACTTTTCCCTATGCGCAGTTTTTGGACAGTCTTATCACGGCAACGGATCTTTGCACCGAAACTATGTTTTATATGACTTGGGGACGTGAAACCGGCGATGCGAGCAATTGCGCTTCGTGGCCGCCTGTGTGCACGTATGAAGGAATGGATAGTTTGTTGCGACTGCGTTACGATCAAATGGCGACCGATAACAATGGAGTAGTTTCACCCGTTGGACCGCTTTGGCGCTACATTCGTGAGCAATTGGGCGGTATTCAACTTTATTCGAGCGATGGCAGTCACCCTTCACTAGAAGGGACTTACGCCGCTGCCGTTAGTTTTTATACGACCATTTTCAGAAAAGACCCGATGTTAATTGCTGATGATGGTGGTATTTCTGCAGGCGTTGCCTTGACGATACGTCAGGCTGCAAAGTTTGTAGTGTTTGATAGTTTGGATGTGTGGCATGTTGGGGAATATGATCCAGTGGCTGATTTCACAATGCAATCTTCATATTTGACTGCAATGTTTACAAACCAATCTACAAATTCGTGCAATTATTTGTGGGATTTTGGTGATGGTACGACCTCATCAGATGAGAACCCTGTTCATGTTTATCCTGTTTCAAATGTTGTTTATAATTTACTTTTAACTGTAGATTGCTGCGGTATTTCAGATACAAAGTCAGGGACTTTTGTAAATTATGCCGGAGCTGGTGTTGAGGAGCATAAATCTGCTACGCTGTTAGACTTATATCCTAATCCGACAGTCAATTTTGTTAGTTTGGAGATCAATAATATCGACAATTGTACCATAATTGATCCGCTGGGTAAAGAAACAAAACTGAATTATATCAAATCTAGAAATGGCTATCAAATCGATTTAACTAAAATGGCTGCAGGTGTGTATTGGCTGAAAGTCGAAAATGATGGGAAGGTTTTTATGGGAAAAGTATCGAAGGAATAACGCGTTTGTTCTTGCTCGAACTGTATAAACAGTCTTTTAACTACCTAAAGTACTATCGATAGTTGCCATCTGTCTATAAAATAAAACCCAAATCCCAACAATTACTCATACTCGTTTTGGAATAGTTGCAGAATCGAAATGTCACGCCAAATGTAATCCTAGTTTCATTTCGAAGCACAAATCTAAACGATGACTGAGCGGAGTCGAAGGCAATCTTTGTTTACTTTTCAAAGGCAATTTTGATTTTCCTTTCGGGCGCTCGATCGCGCTATCCGCACTTCACGGTAGTTTGCTTCTATCCCTCGCGCGTTGACGATTCAAATATCATTTATCATATAAATAATTACCGTATCAGATTAAACATGTACTTTTGTCCCCTGAAATAAACAAAAGCACTAATTGCAATGCTTTTACATCTTTAATAAGACGCGGTATGAAAAGAATTAATCAATACAAAACGCTATTCAACGTAACAGGTGCATTAGACTTGAAGGAATTGAAAACAACTTACCGCGGATTGGTGAAAGAATGGCACCCCGATAAATTTCAAGATGGTGACGCGAAAAAAGAAGAAGCTGAAGTGATGGGCAAAACCATTATCGATGCCTACCATTTCTTAGTGAGCATTGCTCCTGAAACAAAAGCAGCCAATCTAGATGAGTACAACAAAACCATAATGGAATGTGGTATCGAGAATTATAAACACAAAGGTTTGTTACTTGAAATTACATTTACAGACGGTTCTGTGTACGAATACTTCGGTGTTACACCTGCTTTGTTCCAAAAACTAATCAATTCAGACAAACAAGTTCGTTTCGCAAAAAGAAGTATCTATAACTCTTTTACTTACCGAAAGTCGAAAAAGGCGATGGAGCCCGAAATGGCGTAATATAAAAGGTTTAAACCATTTTTTTAAGTTATAAATTGTATTTCGAATTCAATCACCCTAAAATCCTATATTTCCCTATTATCATCCATAGTATCCAGAATATCAATAGTATCGAGTCGTTGAATAGTTTTATCATTCAGTTTTTCTGAAATATTAATGAACACCCAACCGTAGTATATTTTGTTGTCATTTCTGATGTTAACGGAAAATTAGAGATCTGAGACAACTGCGTATTTGAGGCGGTTTAAATTTTTGCTCAATTTAAACTTTTTCAAGCTGATTTAAATCGCGTTTTTCTACAAGTTAACATTTCCTTTCCAATTATAAATAGCTTACTGTTGTGGTTTTTGGTTTTCTATTCTCTGAAGCTATCTAAGCTAATTATCTCGTTACGGAGAGGATATTTATTAGCGCACTCCGCAAGGTTGCTCAGTTCGTTTAGTCCACTAGTCAATTAGTTAACTGTTAATATCCTAAATTTAATATTAACTTTACATCGTGAAAATCATTGTATTCGCTTTACTTCTCATCTCAAATCTGCTTTCTGCACAGCCCAGTAATTATTATCTACTTGCTCATAAAAAGTCTGATGACTCATTGAAGTTTGAATTGAATCAAATAATCAAAAATCACACAGAATTCACATATACTTCATCATCGACAGATGTATGGGATATCTTAAAACACACCGACAGAGATACAGCAAATGCAAATAATGTAATCCTACTATATTCAGGTAGAAGTATAGATGCGGCGCAAGAATACAATAATGCTGCTGGATGGAGTCGTGAACACGTATGGGCTAAATCGAGGGGAGACTTCGGTACAGAAAATGGTGCAGGAACTGATGTACATCATTTAAGACCTGCTGATGTTAGTGTTAATTCCATAAGAAATAATAGAAATTTCGATACGTGCATTACTTGTATATCTATTATAGATAATGGCTTCAATACAGGGTCTAAGCGTGATGCTAATTTATGGACATTTGAACCTCCTGACGCAGTTAAAGGAGATGTAGCACGAATGTTATTTTATATGGCTGTCAGATATGAAGGAGAGGGCTTTGAGCCTGATCTAGAGTTGACTAACACATTACTCAATAATACTGACCAAAGCCCCTTGCAAGCTCGCTTAAGTACACTTCTTCATTGGAACAGGATTGATAGCGTCAGTGACTGGGAGCGTAATAGAAATAACATAATAGACAGCTTTTACCAGCACAACCGAAATCCTTTTATTGACAATCCCGAGTTAGCTGAATATTTATGGGGTGACAGTATTGGGATAATATGGATGCCTGAGTTATCTGATACTACTATTGGAGCTGGTCTATTTAAGACTCATATTAGTGAAATCAGCATTTATCCTAACCCTGCTCAAAATCAAATTATCATAAGTCATTCAAATTTAAGTATTGACTCTTATGTCATACTGAATTATTTAGGACAAAGTATGATAGAGAATAAACTCGAATCTAATGTTGTGGATGTATCTGCTTTGCCAAAAGGAAGCTATGTTTTGATGCTAAGAGACCTTAACACTAATAAGTCCTACTTTACTAAGTTTATACATTAACTTAACCATAGTAGACTACTTAGAAACAAAAAAGCGTCAAACATCAATGTGCTCAACGCTTTTTGTTTATTGCTTGTGGAGCCGGAGGGAGGCTTCTCGAACTTTTTGGAGGGAGATATTGAGCTGTTGATAATGATGTTTTCCGCTATGCGTTAGAGGGGATGAATTGGCGGGAATAGGGATGATATTTTATAAAATTAATGCGACAGAACCTGTTTGTTTATTCTTACTAAGCCTTTGAATGGTTCTGTCGCATCTGATTATTTTATTGCTTTTCTCTATGAAAAATGGAATCAGACAAATAACTA
>DDBE01000054.1 GCA_002332715.1 Flavobacteriales bacterium UBA2040 | reverse complement strand
GAGTTTCCACCTAAAATCTTGACCATGAAATTGACCACGAAGAAACTTAACCCAGAAAGTATGATATATCGAATTCCCTTTGAAGTTTCCATTCGAGATTTTTAGTCAAAGTTAAACTTCTAGAAGAATCAAAACTAGCCTTCATGGTTTTCGCTATTTTAGTAGGCAATATTTTAACAAGAATTGCCTATTTTTGTTTTAAAGATAGACGTATGCGGTATTGGCTTTTTGGAATGTTGAGTTGTTTTGTTTTCTCATTTGTTGGGGCACAAAATATAAAACCCAAAGCCAGTTTTCATGTAAATTTTGGGTTGCCTATCAATGTACAGAACGAATCCTTTAATGGAATCATGCAAGGTTTACTCAATACCAGTGTTCATTTTCAGTACACCTTTGAAAATGCGTTGTACTTTGGGGTAGGCGTGAATTATTCTTATTTCACCTTGAACGAGTTTAAAATCTCCGAAGCGAATAAAGGTGCTATTTTAATGCCGTCCGGTTTTGTAAAAGTGGGACATGAGAAATTTCATTCGTCGAATTTTGGTACTGATGTTGGCATGAATATGGGATATACGATGAATTTTTTCAAGTCGGATTCTATAGTGATCAATGAAGGTAAATTAAGACAAGTGGGCAGTTTGTATTTTGAACCGAACGCCGGCGTAATGCTAACAATCGATGATAGAACAACTATTAAATTTGCGGTTGGGTACGTGATTCAAGATTTTGGTTTCCAGCCAACTATGATTGGATTGAGTTCCAACGCAGGCTATGACCCGGTGAAATTTAAAATAAGGACTCAATATATTACCGTTGTATTTGGGTATACGCATTACTTTAAAAGTAAGCGATAAAGCATGCAACGAAACCAAAGAATTTAACGTTTTCTAAAGGACTGCCTAATTGAATTATAAAATATAAAAACTATGAATAGAATTATCTTTTTGATTTTGATTTTTGTGAGTTTTTTCAGTTTTTCTCAAACGGAAACAGAAAATATTCAGAAAGAACAGCAATCGATAAAAGTAGACTCAAAAAAATACGAGGAAGCGAAGAGAAACGGGTCACTTGGACTGTATGATATTGAACAACCCAATGGCCACGAAGTGTATGATTATTCACTCGGAAAACATCGAAATTTAAAGAAGAAAGGCAAAGGTGATATCCCACCAAAAGCAAGTGGTTGCAATTGTTACGTCGATCCTGATTCAAGTTATATCCTAGCCTTGGCACCAAATGACGATGGTTCTAGTCCATTAATTAGTCTTCCGTTTGATTTTTGTTTTTATGGTGATACGGTGAATAGCTGTTACATCAATAACAATGGAAATTTGACTTTTGGCTCGCCTATGGCAACATTTAGTGCGACTGCTTTTCCATCTAGTGGAAACCAAATTATTGCTCCATTTTGGGGTGATGTTGATACACGGGTTGATCCAATAACAGGACTACCGTTGGGTCAGGTTGTCTATAAAATCACCCCAACAGCGCTTTATGTCAATTGGGAAGACGTTGGTTACTATAGTATTCAAGGAGATAAACGAAATTCATTTCAATTGATAATTACTGATGGAAATGACCCAGTGATTGATGGTGGAAACGTAGCGTTTTGTTATAAAGATATGCAATGGACCACCGGAGCTGCATCTCAAGGCGTTAATGGTTTTGGAGGAGTGCCTGCAACTTGCGGGGCCAATAAAGGAAATAACACGAATTACTTTTTAGTCGCACGTTTCGATCATCTCGGAACCGATTTTGACGGAGCGCTTGGAAATCCAGATGGTATCAGCTGGTTAGATTATAAAAGCTTCTTTTTTGATGTTTGTAACACCAATAATATTCCTCCAGTTCCAAACGGAGCATCTTCGTGTGATACTTTCAAAGTATGTTCAATAGGAGATACGGCCGATGTACCTTTCATTTTCCTTTCGCCTGAGGCAAATCAATCTACTTCAATTGCTATAAATCCAGGGACATTAACGAATTTACAAATCATTTCAAACACGCCAGGAAATACTGCATCCGCCGTTTTACGCGTTGCCGGTAGTGCGGCTTTTGTTGGAACTCATACAGTAACGGTTACTGCAACCGACAATGCTGTGCCACCAGGTGTAACAACTCTAAATCTTACTGTAATTATAGATTCAACGGGAACGTCAAACTTCAATCCCGTCATTGATCCAACCGCAGGCTGTGATTCAGTTGTAACGGGGGTACTCAATGGACCATACGACTCCTATCTTTGGGATAACCTTTTGTTAGATAGTTCAATAATTGTGGGTTCTTCAATGTCTAACTTTGGTGTTACAGTAGAAAAAAATGGATGTTTTAAAAGAGTAAGTGCGAACTTTACAGTAGGTCAACCCTTCAACTTTAACATAACCGGTAATACGGTGATTTGTCCAGGAGATACAGCTAATCTTTTCCAAATCACAGATTCTATAAATTATAGTTCGATCAATTGGGGCTTATCAAATCCAGCTCTAGACACTTTGTGGAGTAATTATCTGGGAACAGGAACATATTCTGTTACCGTGACCGACCAATATGGTTTATGTGCTAAAACGAAACTTTTACTCGTGACCGATGTAACACCAATTGTCCTACAAAATGACACAGCAATGTGTAACAATAACATCTTGTTCTCCTATAACACAGGAGGTTCAGGTTCAGGGGTTTGGTCGTATCTTCAACCTACCCCGGGCGTTCCTTTCTTCGCCTCCAATACGAATATAAACACCATGGTTTCTTTTCCAACGACAGGAATTTACAACTTAATTTATACGGATGGATTTTGTCCGTATTCGGACACCATGACAGTGAATTATTCGGCAGCACCTGAAATCAATTTCAATAATCCAGACTATTTTATTTGTCCAGGCATTGGAATCACGGAGAATATTCAGTTGATAGATTCAGCTTTGCTTTCGAGTGCTTCCTGGGGATTAGCTGATCCAGGATTGGATTCACTTTTCTCGGCAAATTTGCCCGTTGGCACATATACTTTGAACATTTCGAACTTGGTCGGTTGTGCGAATGACACCACCTTCACGATAGAAACGCAAACGAAAATTCAAATCAATCAACTGAACACTTTGTGCGGAGATTCGGCCGATTTGGACATGAATTTTGGAGTAGAAACTGGAATTTGGACTCAATTATCCGGACCCGGAGTAGTTACTTTTTATCCACCAGACTCTTTGCAAACCAATGCAGAATTCACTTTGCCAGGAGTGTACTACTTAGCGTATTCGGAACCCGTTTGTAACGATGCTGATACATTAATGATTAATGTAACTTTCTATCCTTATGTAGAGGTTGCAGATAAAATTGGGTGTATTGGTACTCCAGAGACGTTTCAGGCTTACGATGCTTGGCAAAATGTGGTGAGCTATACCTGGAGTAATGGACAGACAGGACCGTCTGCAACTTTTGATGAGGGAGGATATCATTTGGTCACCGCGTATAATGCATGCGGAAATCATTCTTGGCCTTTCCTTTTTGATACTCGTCCGTGCAGTATTGAAATGCCTAATGTCTTTACACCAAACGGCGATGCTGTTAATGGAATTTACGGCCCGCTTCTGAATCAAAACGAGTCCTTTTTGGTCTTCTCTTGCCAGATTTTAAACCGTTGGGGAAATGTAATGTACGAATTCAACGACATGTCAAAAGGTTGGAATGGTAAATCTCAAGGTGGTGAGGATGCCGATGATGGTGTTTATTTCTATAAGATTTATGCCAAAGACGTTTCAGGCAAGGAAATAGATGCACAAGGATTTTTTCATTTGGTGAGAGACTAAAGCGAAGAGCAATATCAAAGAAAAATCGCGATATTCGCGAGAAAAAAGTTGACCAAGCTTAGAAATATAAAAGAAAAAATGGAAGAGAGGTTTCACCAAAAGTGGACCTCTCTTTCTGTTCAATATCATTTCAAAGCGGTCGCTAGTCATCTTCTTGATTTCCCTTTTTCAGCAACCAATTTGCATTTGGACGAAGAGGTTTCTGAGGAAATTGAAAATCAATTCAACCAAATTATCGAAGAATTAGATACAAATAGGCCTTTGCAGTACATTCTTGGTGAAACAGTTTTTCGCGATTGTCGCATTTTGTGTGAGCCAGCCGCCTTAATTCCACGACCAGAAACCGAAGAATTAGTTGAACTTGTTCTTCAAACAACCGATAAATTCAATTCACCCAAAATTTTGGATGTGTGCACTGGAACTGGGTGTATTGCCATAGCGATTCAACAAGAACGACCAGCTTCTATCGTTTTAGGGCTAGATAAATTCGAGGAAGTTATCACATTGGCAAAACGGAACAATGTTTTAAATAACATGTCTGTCAATTTTTCAACTGCAAATGTCTTGAAGACCGAGGAAATACAAAAATATGAAGATGGTTCCTATGATGTTTGGATCTCCAATCCACCCTACATCCCAATGCGTGATAAAGAACTGATGGAGACCAATGTGCTAATGTTTGAACCCGAAGCAGCTCTTTTCGTTTCCAATGAAGATCCCCTTTTGTTTTATCGAGTGATTGCCCAATCTGCCCAAAAAGGGTTGAAAAGTGGTGGATTTCTTTTTTATGAAATACACGAAGATTTTGGACAAGAAACAATAGATTTGTTAACCCAAGAAAAATTCGAAAACATTCAACTTCATGCTGACCTACAAGGTAAAAACAGGATGATAAGCGCGATGAAAAAATAATATGAATCCAGAAACGACCCAAGAAAAAATCCAGAAATTAGCTGACGAAATCAGAAAGCTAAATCATGCGTATTATGTTGACAATGAATCTGTTGTCAACGACTTTGAGTTTGATTCAATGCTCAAGGAATTGCAAGATTTAGAGCAGGAATTTCCAGAATTGAGTGATCCTAACAGTCCAACGAAAAGAGTAGGAGGCGACATTACCAAAAAATTCAAGTCGGTCGTACATCGTTTTCCCATGCTTTCTTTATCTAACACCTATTCCGAAGAAGAAATCGTAGAATGGGAAACAAGAATTAAAAAATTGGTGGAAGGTACCATTGATTATGTGTGCGAATTAAAATACGATGGTGTTGCCATTGGTATTCGTTACGAAAATGGACAATTGACGCAAGCGGTAACCCGAGGTGATGGCACCAAAGGAGAAGAAGTGAGTACGAACGTAAAAACCATACGAACGGTGCCTCTTCAATTGAACGGCAATTTCCCGCAAGACTTTGAAATCCGCGGTGAGATATTTTTCCCTTTGGAAAACTTCGTGAAAATCAATGAAGCCCGTTTGGAATTGGGTGAACCCGTTTTTGCTAATCCGAGAAATTCTGCTTCTGGCACCTTGAAGTCGCAAGATTCTAAAGTAGTAGCAGACAGAGGACTAGATTGCTTACTTTATGGAGTTTATGGAGCAGATTTACCCTTGGAAGGACATTACGAATCGGTATTGAAAGCCAAAGAATGGGGATTTAAAATCCCTTCAGCTGAAAAGAATTATATAACAAAAGTCAATTCTATAGATGGAATCATGGATTTCATTCATTATTGGGATAAAAAACGCTCGGAATTGCCTTTTGAAATAGATGGTGTAGTCATCAAAGTGAACGATTACAATATGCAAAACGAGTTGGGCTTCACTGCCAAATCACCGCGTTGGGCAATAGCCTATAAATTCAAAACCGAACGCGTTTCAACCGAATTGGAAACAGTGACCTATCAGGTTGGACGCACAGGTGCAATTACACCAGTAGCCAATCTCACAGCTGTGAATTTGGGAGGAACAGCTGTTAGACGAGCTTCTTTGCACAATGCCTATCAAATAGCAAAATTAGATTTGCACCAAAACGACACCGTTTTTGTCGAAAAAGGAGGAGAAATCATCCCGAAAATCGTTGGAGTGGACCTAAAACTTCGAAAAAGTGATGAAAAAGTAAAGTTTCTTGACAATTGTCCGGAATGTGACACACCTTTAATCCGAAAAGAAGGAGAAGCACAACATTTTTGTCCAAACGAATTGGGTTGTCCACCACAAATCAAAGGTAGAATCGAACATTTCATTGGTCGAAGAGCCATGGATATTGAAGGAATAGGAGCCGAAACGGTGGATGCTATGGTCAATTTGGGTTTGATCCAAACGGCTGCTGATTTATATAGTTTAACCTTCGATAAAGTCGTTGAATTAGAGCGTATGGCCGATAAATCAGCGGATAATCTGATAAAAGGAATTGAAAAATCGAAAGAAAATCCGTTTGAAAAAGTATTATTTGGAATAGGAATCCGATATGTAGGTGAAACCGTTGCTAAGAAACTAGCCAAACGGTTCAAATCTATGGAAAACTTGAGCAAAGCAAGCTACGACGAATTGGTTAGTACAGACGAAATTGGAGAAGTAATTGCCATTTCTGTTCAGAATTTCTTCCTAGAAGAAAAGAATGTAGCATTTGTCAATCAATTGAAAGAAGCGGGTTTGAAACTAGAAATTGAAGAGCAAGAATTAGCATCCGCTGCTTTGGAAGGAAAAATATTTGTCGTTTCTGGCGTTTTTCAAAATTTTTCTCGTGACGAATTAAAAGCGACAATAGAATCAAATGGCGGTAAAATAGGATCTTCCATTTCTAAAAAGACGACCTTTGTAGTTGCTGGCGAAAACATGGGACCGGCAAAATTACTGAAAGCGTCAGATTTGGGAATTCAGATTATTGACGAAGATACACTTATAAAAATGTTAGAAAATGGCTGATGCGGTTATCGGATCGAATGGAGAGAAGGTTATTGTGTTTTATACCTTCAAGGACAGCAAGGAGTTTGCTAATTTCAAGGAAGGCACGAAAAAACTAATTAGTGGGTCCATCCTACTTAGTTCTGTTTTCATTGTTTTTGTTGACGAAGAAGCACAAAAACTAGAACTTCCGGATAGTGCTCGCTTCAATTATTTAGCAAAAAAGGATTTTAATTTATTGGGTCAAGTTAAAGACAAAGCGCTCAAGGAAAAACTTAAAGCGAATTATGATGTTCTGCTGGTTTTCGACCACATAGACGATAAATACGTGAAGTTGATCAATAAGACAAAGGCAAGCAAACGAATCGTGAGTAGTATGACAGAAGGAATAAATTTTGACATTCGATTGACTTCTAGTTCAATTAGAATCGAACAAATAGCTAGCTTTGCAAAAGAAACATTAGAAAAAATTCAATCATGACAAATCCGTTCAAAGGAACTGGTACCGC
>DDBE01000150.1 GCA_002332715.1 Flavobacteriales bacterium UBA2040 | reverse complement strand
ACATTAACAATCAACAACAACGATCCAGATGAATCTGTTTATGTAATTAATCTAGAGGCAGTTGGACTAGATAATTTAGCATCTGAGCCAGCAACAAATGCTACAGGATTAACAATGACAAATGTTGAGTCGTATACAATGAATGGTTCTTTTACACCGTCTGCAACAGCAACAAATTACATTGTTCTTTGGAAGAACGGAGGGACTTTCACAGGTCAACCAGTTGATGGTCAATCCTACATGCGAGGTGATGTCATTGGTGATGCGAAAGTAGCTTATGTTGGACCTTCAACAGCTTTCGTGCCAAGAGGAATTATCGCCAACCAAAGCTATGAGTTGAAAGTTTTCGCTTATAACGGTCAGGGTGCGTATACAAATTATAAAACTATTACTCCTGCATCGACGTCGGTTACAAGTCCAGGAGAAAACATTGGAACTTATTACACAGGTATCAATAGTATGTCACCTTCTTTCTTAACGGATTTGAGCGCGCTTATTAATACACACCAAGTTATTTCTTATTTCAATTACAAAACAACAATAATGAGTGTTTTTGAACCTCAAGACACGACGAATGGTCTGTCTTTTGTGGTTTGTGCTTATTCAGGTGAACATAAAGTGTACACAGATCCTTTTGATTGGACAGCAACTGGTTATAGCCGTGAGCATACATACGCACATTCATGGATGCCAACATACCCCGCTGATAATCCAGCGAAACCTGAGTATTCTGACTTTCATAACTTGTACCCAGCAAACAATACCCAAGCGAATGGGCCAAGAAGTAATTTACCTTTAGATAGTATCACTGGAAATGTAGTATTTACATACCTAGAAGGACGAGTTGGTTATAACGGAAGTCAATTGGTGTACGAACCAAGACAAATCCACAAAGGAAACGCGGCTCGTGCAATTATGTACATGGCAACCGCTTATAATGGGATTTCAGGGCAAAACTGGCAATTGCCAACTAACCAAGGTCAGAATAATTTGAAAGCTTGGCATTATCAAGATCTTCCTGATAATTATGAAATTGCGCGTAATGAGTACATTTTCTCTTTGCAAAACAATAGAAACCCTTTCGTCGATTCAGTGCAATTTGCATGTAATGTGAACTTTACAAATATGACTTACGTAGCCTGTGCTAGCACGAACGAATTGAACGAGTTGTTGTCAAACAATTTATCGATATTCCCCGTTCCTTCAACAAATGAGGTGTTTATTCAAGTGAATGGTACGACAATTAATCAAATTCTAATCAACGATATTCAAGGTAAAACTGTATTTTCGAAAGAGTACGAAGAAGTACCTGTTGTTGAATTGAAAGGTCAAACGTTGCCAGCTGGAATTTATCTGGTACAAGTTTCGACACCATACGGAACATCAACAAAAAGAATGATTATCGAATAGTTTGAAAAGAACAACAATATATTTATTCATTGTATTAGTAGGAGCGGGCGTAACAGCCTGCTCTTCTTTTTTTCCATCGAAATGGAAGAGCAATACCACAGCTGTTGAGAATTCTCAATCTGGCGTTGGTTCAATAGATTCTTTGGTTTTTCCGTATCGTGAGGGCTTGAAGGATGAAATGAACGAGGTGATCGGGTATTGTCCTCAAGATTTAGGAAAAGCTCGACCTTGTAGTCCGTGAAACAATTGGGCCGCCGACGCACTTTATTATGAATACAAGGAAAAGCTAGATTTAAATTCCAATTGTCTGGTCTTGTTGAATGTGGGAGGATTGCGAAGTCGATTCAACAAAGGTGCTTTGACTGTCGGAGACATATATTCGTTCATGCCCTTTGATAATAACGTGGTCGTTGTACGGATGCCAATGTCGGCTATGCCTGATATCGAGAGCTATCTTTTTGCCTCCGGTGGCGAACCAATTGCCAATGCTAGATTGATTGGGGGGAAGTTGATTTTTGATGAACGAAACACCGATGGAGACGAGTTTATCATTTTAACTTCTGATTATTTAGCCAATGGCGGCGACAAAATGACTTTTTTTGAAAAGAGCTTAGAAAAAACGGATCTTGGTGATTTGCTGCGAGACGTGTTTTTGAACCAAGTAAAAGCGCAAGACACTCTAAAGATCGATAATACTTGTAGAATCCATGTGGACTAGAAGAAAATTTCTTGGCGATTCATTGTATCTAAGTGGTGGCGTAATCGTAGCGACACAATTGGGTTCTGAATTGTTTTTCCGAGGTAATACGGAAAGGAAACTGACTGTGTTACATACCAACGATACGCATTCTCATATTGATCCATTTCCAGTAGACGATTCGAAGTATCCAGGTAGAGGTGGAGTGAGTCATAGAGCTAATATGATTAATGATATTCGATTACAAGAAGAGAATGTATTGTTACTCGATGCAGGCGATATTTTTCAGGGAACCCCCTTTTTTAATAAATACGGAGGTGTACTCGAGATGAAAGTCATGAAAGCTTTGGGTTACGATGCTGCCACAATGGGTAATCACGATTTTGATGGGGGAATGGAGGGATTTAAAACAGCGCAAGAGTATGCGGATTTCCCTTTTCTCTGTGCCAATTATGACTTCGCTAATACGGTTTTAACAGGTTTAACAAAACCACATCACATATTCAAAAAAGGCGGAATAAATATTGGTGTTTTTGGCGTAGGTGTTGAACTCGACGGTTTAGTGCCTAAAAGTAAGTACGAAGACACGAAATTTATTGACCCAATTGCCATTGCACAAGAGCAAGTTGAGCAACTTCAAAAAGCGAAGTGTGATTTGGTAGTGTGCCTCTCTCATTTAGGTTATGCCTACGATGATGCGTCTAAAGTAAGCGATTACAAACTGGCACAAGAGACCAAAGGAATACATTTAATCATCGGTGGACATACGCATACTTTTCTTCCTGAACCGACCGTACTTCAAAATACAGAAGGTGATAATGTGTTGGTCAATCAAGTAGGTTGGGCTGGACTTAACTTGGGAAGAATCGACTTTGTGTTTGAAAAAGGGAAGAACAAAGGTGAAGGGTCGTTACTTGAAATTTAACCGCTGAGATACGCTGAGAGTTTCGCGGAAAGCGCCGAGAATAATTATTATAGCACTTTGCGATCTCTGCGCTTTACTCTGCAAAAGTTTTCCAAAGGAAAACTCTCTGAGGTTTGAATCTGATCGAGGTAATCTCTAAACTATCCCTTTGTCTCCCAAAAGCTGTTCTAAAGTATCCAAATCCGCATAAAGTACATCTCGTGCCTTGCTTCCTTGGAATGGGCCGATAATACCGTATCCTTCCAATTGATCCACGATTCGTCCAGCTCTGTTGTAACCTAATTTTAATTTACGTTGCAGCAAAGAAGCTGAACCTTGCTGATGGGTAACTACGATTCTAGCCGCATCAGCAAACATTACATCAAGTTCCTCCGAACTCATATCGCCACCACTAGCTTCACTGCCTTCTGGAACATATTCTGGTAAAAGCAAGGCTTGAGGATATGCACGTTGTTCGCCAATAAATTCACAAATCGCTTCCACCTCTGGCGTATCGACAAATCCACATTGTAATCGAATCATATCTGCTCCCGTTGAAATAAGCATGTCACCTCGTCCAATCAATTGATCGGCGCCTGAACCGTCCAAAATAGTTCTAGAATCAATTTTAGACAATACTCTAAAAGCAATTCGGGCAGGGAAATTGGCTTTAATCATACCCGTAATTACATTCACCGAAGGACGCTGCGTTGCAACAATCAAGTGAATACCTACGGCTCGTGCTAACTGAGCTATACGCGCTATTGGGTGCTCCACTTCTTTACCTGCAGTCATAATCAAATCGGCAAACTCATCAATAAGCACGACGATATAAGGTAAATAATTATGACCTTTCTCAGGATTCAATTTTCGTGCAATGAACTTAGCGTTATATTCTTTAATCGTTCTTGCAGAAGCCAATTTCAATAAATCGTAACGGTTGTCCATTTCGATACAAAGTGAATTCAATGTATTAACCACTTTAGAGGTGTCGGTAATAATTGCTTCTTCTTCATCCGGTAATTTTGCTAAAAAGTGACGTTCGATTTTATTAAATAAAGTCAACTCCACTTTTTTGGGATCAATCAATACAAACTTAACTTGCGCTGGGTGCTTTTTGTAAAGGATAGAAATCAAAATCGCGTTTAACCCAACTGATTTCCCTTGTCCCGTAGCACCTGCAACCAAAAGGTGAGGCATCTTCGTTAAATCGAAGGTGTAGGTTTCATTCGTAATCGTTTTCCCCATCACAACGGGTAACTCCATATTTGAATTTTGGAATTTCTCCGAAGCAATCAAGGAACGCATGCTTACCATCTCAGGTTTAGAATTTGGCACCTCAATACCAATCGTACCCTTTCCTGGAATAGGAGCAATAATGCGAATACCAAGTGCGCTCAGACTCAAAGCTATATCGTCTTCCAAGTTCTTAATCTTCGAAATACGAACACCTGGTGCCGGAATAATCTCATAAAGAGTAACTGTCGGCCCAACCGTAGCCTTTATTTTAGCAATGTCAATTTTATAATGGGAAAGAGTTTCAACAATTTTATTCTTGTTATCCTCTAGTTCCTGCTTGTTGATGTTAATAGTACTATTTCCAAAATCTTTCAATAAATCAATAGGAGGAAGGGTGTAACTTGCTAAGTCTAATTTTGGATCGTAATCACCAAATTCTTTTTGCAATTCGTTTAACTCCTCATCACTCAATTCTTCATCCGAATCTGGAACTTCAACCTTCATCGGGTCTAAACTAGGACCTGATTTTTCTTCAGGTATCTCAATTTCAAAATCGTCATCTGTCGATTTCATGTGAATGTCCATTTCTTCGTCGGAAAGCTCTTCATCTTCGTCGTCAAGTGAAATGGCATCGGTTGGATTGTCTTTTTGAATTTGTTCATCCGTGATTGCATTCACGACATTCATATCACCCACATGCGTCAATTTCTGATCTTCATATTCCTCATCGTCTCTTCCCCAATTGGTCAAACGACTAAAAATCCCTTTTAAATTGGGATTGAATAAGGTAGAAACCAATAAATACAACAATACAAGAATGAAAAGCAATGTTCCTGGTTTTCCAATGGTCACGTTCAACCAATTGTTAATGTGATAGCCTATTGAACCGCCGAAATAGTTTGGGAATGCAGCGAAGAAGCCGAAAAATATCGACGACCACAACATAAACAAAGAGGAGACAATAACTGCTCGTTTAATAGGAAGTAGTGTGATTTTTAATAGCAATTTGAAACCAAAAAGAAAAGTAATAAAGCTTATTGCAAGTGATGATATTCCAAATAAACGGTAATACAACAGATGAGAAATCCATGCTCCAAACTTTCCGAGCCAGTTGGCTACTGGGGTTGTATCTGCTCCAAAAATATAAGCAAAAAAATTACGATTGATGACTTGATTTTGATCCTCTTGCCATGTGAAAACGTATGAAACAGAAGCAAGGAAGCAATAGAAAGAAAAGAGAATTAAAAATACACCAAATGCATTTCGCCATTTCCCATTGTCAACTTTTATACCATCGGATTTTTCAGGAGACTCAGTTTTGGTCTTACCTTTCTTCTTTTTGGCTGTTTTAGTTGCTTTTGGCTTGCTTGTTCTCTCTATAATTATGTTTTCCTTGGCCATCTCTTGGTATATCAAACGAAGATAGTTCAGAATATTGCCTAAATCTAGGGTAGAATCGTCAATCTATACACAGTGTACTGTTAGTTCTTCGTGCGTCTCACGTGATCCATGAAGTCGTTTAATTTAATTTTTTCGTAATCAGAAGGAATACCAAACATGTCTGCACTAACAGCTTGTTTTTCAATTGATTCAATTTTGTAATGCACGATTCCATCAACGGTGCCCAGGTAAAAATCAGCCGGCAGGCCTTTTATGCCATCATACATTCCAAGGATTTCGGGACGTATATCTTTAAAATACCAAATCTTTCTTTTTTCTTCTAAATCTTCACGAAATACAATTGCTTTTTTCAAAACGAACCCATTTACCTTTCTTCTACCAAACAATTTATATTTGAATTCATAGGGTTCAGCCAATGTAGAATCTTCACTTCCATCCGTTTGAATCGCAAGTTTTTTACCCACCATCGTCATCATCAAATAGGATTTATCAAGCTCTAAGTGCTTTATGGTAACTTGCTCACCAAGAGCGTCATTCTGGACTTTAATTCTGCTTAAAGTATCGTTCGTGTAGACAATCATTTCGCGCTTGTCTATGATTTTTTGAATATTGGTGTCGAGCATTTCAACGGAAAAAACAATCTTACCCATGAAAGAATTTTGACTGTTGGCGAATGAAGTTGTGAGAGCGATAACACAAATCAAGAATAAAATTTTCATCATTTTCATATTTTGAGAAACGGAA
>DDBE01000128.1:4761-5335 GCA_002332715.1 Flavobacteriales bacterium UBA2040 | reverse complement strand
CCGAGGCGTTGTTCTTCAAAGAAGAGGCTCAGGAAGTTCTGAAACATTTACAATCAGAAAAATGTCGGGCACCATTGGTGTTGAACGTATTTTTCCTGTAAACTTACCAGCCTTACAAAAAATTGAAGTCAACAAACGTGGTAAAGTAAGAAGAGCTCGTATCTTTTACTTCAGAGAACTTACTGGTAAAAAAGCCAGAATTAAAGAAAGAAGACGTTAGCCCGATTTTCAATTCAAACACAGCAAAAAGCTCTAATTATTTAGAGCTTTTTTTTTGCCCTATTTTTATGAGTAATTCTCATCTAAATTTCTAGAAATTTACGATTCAATTATTCAATTATTTTTAGAATAAAATTACCTCATAAAATCATTCAAAATTCATATATTTGCACGCCTTAATTTATGTAAAGCAAAAGCTATTTTTTTGAAGAAAAATTAAACCTTATTCGCCCAATATGGCAAACATCATTTATACTATCACAGACGAGGCCCCTGGACTAGCAACACGGTCATTCCTTCCAATCGTTAAATCTTTTGTAAAAAGTTCAGGAATTGGAATAGAAACCAAAGACAT
>DDBE01000128.1:0-4359 GCA_002332715.1 Flavobacteriales bacterium UBA2040 | reverse complement strand
AGAAGCAAATATTATTAAGCTTCCAAATATTAGTGCTTCTATACCTCAACTTAAAGCAGCAATTAGCGAGCTGCAATCTAAAGGATTTGGGATACCTAGCTACCCTGATACTCCACAAAATGAGGATGAAAAAGCCATAAAATCTCGTTACGACAAAATAAAAGGTAGTGCCGTTAACCCTGTTTTGAGAGAAGGAAACTCGGA
This sequence comes from Flavobacteriales bacterium UBA2040, assembly GCA_002332715.1. Classification (GTDB taxonomy): domain Bacteria; phylum Bacteroidota; class Bacteroidia; order Flavobacteriales_D; family Crocinitomicaceae; genus UBA2040. The sequence continues at coordinate 4,155 of DDBE01000128.1, read as the reverse complement.
TCGTCGTGCACCAAAAGCTGTAAAAAACTATGCCAAGAAAAACCCACACAGTATGGGCCCTTGGACGGCAGACTCAAAAACCCATGTAGCTACAATGACAGCTGGAGATTTTGCGCACAATGAGAAATCTATAACTGTTGCGGATGCCACTGAAGTGACTGTTGTCCATACCAATGCCAAGGCTGAAAAATCTATTTTAAAATCAAATATTGCACTTTTAGAAGGCGAAATCATTGATGCCACTGTAATGAGTGTACAAAAATTAAAGGCCTTTTTATCAGCTGAAATAGCTAGCGCTAAAGCACAAGGCGTGTTATTTTCTTTGCATATGAAAGCAACGATGATGAAAGTTAGCGATCCTATAATTTTTGGACATGCGGTTAAACTCTTTTTTGCTGATGTCTTTAAAAAACACCAAGCGACTTTCGACGAAATTGGCGTGAACGCTAACAATGGATATGGAAATATTTTAGAAAAAGTAGCCGCATTACCTGCTGATAAGCGTCAAGAAATTGAAGCTGATTTTGATACAGCACTAAAAAATGGTCCTGACTTAGCGATGGTAAATTCGGACAAAGGCATCACTAATTTACACGTTCCAAGCCATGTTATTATCGATGCCTCTATGCCTGCTATGATTCGAACATCTGGACAGATGTGGAATGCAGAAGGAAAAGCGCAAGACACCAAAGCTGTAATTCCTGACAGCAGTTATGCTGGGATTTATACCGCCACCATTGATTTTTGTAAAAAACATGGAGCATTTGACCCAACCACCATGGGAACCGTTCCTAATGTAGGATTAATGGCTCAAAAAGCAGAAGAATATGGATCGCATGATAAAACCTTTGAAATCCAATCGGATGGACAAGTTGAAGTGATCGATGCTGACGGTACTGTTTTAATTTCACATTCAGTACAAACTGGGGATATCTGGCGCATGTGTCAAGTGAAAGATGCGCCAATCCAAGACTGGGTTAAATTAGCCGTTACACGTGCCAAAGCATCTCAAACACCATCTGTATTTTGGTTAGATGCACAACGTGCGCACGACGCAGAGTTAATCAAAAAAGTACACACTTACCTAAAAGACCATGACACAAACGGACTGGATCTTCAGATTTTAGACCCAATTGAAGCGACGCATTATACACTGTCGCGATTAAAAGATGGCCTTGATACGATTTCAGTTTCAGGTAATGTTTTAAGAGATTATTTGACAGATTTATTTCCGATTCTAGAAGTTGGAACGAGTGCCAAAATGCTCTCGATTGTACCATTAATGAATGGTGGAGGATTGTTTGAAACGGGTGCTGGTGGTTCGGCTCCAAAACACGTCGAACAATTTAATCACGAAAACCACTTGCGTTGGGATTCATTAGGAGAGTTTTTAGCATTGGCAGTAGCTTTAGAACATTTCAGTAAAGTAAATTCTAATCCAAAAGCAGCTGTACTTGGAGAGGCTTTGGATGCTGCCACTGAAAAGTTCTTAGATGAAAAGAAATCACCGTCAAGACGTGTGAATGAATTAGACAACAGAGGAAGTCATTTTTATCTCACATTGTATTGGGCTGAAGCTTTAGCGGCTCAAAACAAGGATACTGAACTGAAAACTGAATTTGAAAGTATTGCGAATTCGCTTTCAGAAAATAAAGATACTATTGTTCAAGAATTAATTGACGTTCAAGGGCAAGCAATCGAAACTGGGGGTTATTTTCTGCCAAATGCAGAAAAAACAAACAAAGCAATGCGTCCTAGCTCTACACTCAATAGAATTCTAAGCTAAAATTCTATCAGAATATTTTGTTAAAAGCACCTTTTTGAGGTGCTTTTTCGTTTAATTTTGTATACTAATCGTTAACCAATGACACGCTTATTAATTTTCCTGTTTACAGGATTGAGTTTTTTAGGATACTCACAAGAAAAATTTACGCTTAGCGGCACCATTTTTGAAGCTGAAGGGCAAGAAACTTTGATTGGATCAAATATTATTATTTTTGAGCTCAACACGGGAACCATTTCAAATGAATATGGCTTCTACTCCATCACACTAGATGAAGGTGTTTATGAAGTTTCTGTTAGCAACATAGGATACAGCACTATACAACAAATCATTACTTTAGATCGGAATATTTCACAAGACTTCACACTTGTTGAAGCACAAGAAACTTTGGACGAAGTTGTGATTGAAACGAATAGTGAACGACTAGACATCAAAACCCCTCAAATGAGTGTCAATTCATTGAATGCTTCGACTGTCAAACAAATTCCTGTAGTGTTTGGCGAAGCCGATGTGATTAAAGCCATTACGCTATTACCCGGTGTATCAAGTGGCGGTGAGGGTGCTGCAGGCTTTAATGTTCGTGGTGGTGCAACAGATCAGAATTTAATACTATTGGACGAAGCAACCATTTTCAACTCCTCTCATTTATTCGGGTTCTTTTCTGTATTTAATCCTGATGCGATCAAAAACTTAAAACTCTATAAAGGGGGTATTCCTGCCAAATATGGCGGTCGCGTAGCCTCAGTTTTAGATATTTATCAAAAAGACGGAAACAAAAATGAATTCCATGCCAACGGAGGATTAGGCTTAGTTGCCAGCCGTTTATTGCTTGAGGGGCCACTAAAAAAAGGAACAGGCTCGTTTCTTTTAGGCGGTCGTGCCACTTATGCGCATTTGTTTTTACCGCTGTTTGACCTTGATAACGTTGCTTATTTCTATGATCTAAATACTAAATTAAGCTATAACCTCAACAAAAAAAATAGCATATACCTCTCAGGATATTTTGGCAGAGACGTCTTTAATATTTCTGATAGTTTTGAAAATACTTATGGCAACACTGTGGTTAACTTTCGTTGGAATCATTTATTTACAGATCAATTATTTTCTAATTTATCGCTTATTTATTCCGACTACTATTATGGTTTAAATTTAAACTTTGTAGGGTTTGAATGGAATTCAGGGATTCAAAACATGAATATTAAATATGATTTTAAACAATATATTAATGACCGCTACAAACTCGAATATGGATTTCATAGTACCTACTACCGATTTAATCCAGGGGTAATCAGCCCCAATGGGCCAAATTCTGGAATAAACAGCGATGAGCTTATTAATAAATTTGCATTTGAAAATGCTATTTACGTCGATGTAAATCAGCAGTTGACTGAACGTTTGGCACTTAGCTATGGTGCACGTTTGAGCTCGTTTTTACGTCTAGGACAAAAAGAACTCAATATATATGAAAACAATAAAGCAGTAGCGTATAACAGTGATCTGCAAATGTACGAGAAAATAAATCCTATTGGGACTCGAAGTGATGGACACGGAAAAGTGATCAAATCCTTTTTAAATCTCGAGCCACGCTTGGCGATAGCCTACCAATTAAACGACGATACGTCCTTTAAAGCGAGTTATAACCGAATGACACAATATCTGCACTTACTTTCAAACACAACTTCGCCAGCACCTTTAGATGTATGGACACCAAGTGGAAAATTTATTAAACCTCAGCTTCTTGATCAAGTGGCGATTGGCTATTTTAAAAATTATGACATCTATTCTTTGGAGGTTGAAAGTTTTTATAAAAACATTAAAAACCGCATTGACTATATTGATGGCGCTAATTTAATTGCCAACAATGCCATTGAACAAGTATTACTTAACGGGCGCTCTAGAGCGTATGGAATGGAAGTTCTTTTTCGAAAAAACAAAGGTCGATTTACAGGATGGCTGGCTTATACCCTATCGAAATCTGAACAACAAACCAAAGGACAACATCCTTCAGAACCTGGAATCAATAATGGAAATTGGTACAACACGCCCTACGACAAAACACACGATATTTCCATTACATCCAATTATGATCTAACTGAAAAATGGATGTTAAATGCTAATTTCATTTTCCAGACAGGACAACCCACCACTTATCCCAACGGACAATATTCGTTCAATGGTTTGGTTGTACCCACCTTTGAAGCTCGAAATTCGAGTCGTTTAGACGCCTATCACCGTTTTGACATTTCGGGAACGTACACCCCTAAATCCAAAAAAGATAAACGATGGCAAGGCGAATGGGTTTTTAGTATTTATAACCTTTATAACCGAAAAAACACACAGTCGTTAAATTTCAGAGAAAATCAAGAAACGGG
>DDBE01000061.1:8059-15136 GCA_002332715.1 Flavobacteriales bacterium UBA2040 | reverse complement strand
TACGATTTCGGTGTGTATTTCTTTCCTTCGTATTCAAATTCTGTTGGGTCAGCACCCATGTATCCGTCAAGGACAGCATTGATCGCCAATTTCCAAGTGGAAGAAACAGAAGCGCCGCGCTCTCCACTTTGTTTTAGAACACCCGACATAATTCCATCGAGAACATTGAACATTTCAGTGTGATTGTGCGTTTCTTCACCATTCACCAAGCCCGTATAAACCGATTGAGGAACAATTCCATACTTACGAATCACATATGGAATATCATGAAAAGCACCACCTTGTGAAAAGTTGATTTTTCCATCCATTCGCAAATATTTTTCTGCTTTGCTTTCGTAGGCTTTGCGTGCAACGTACATTTCAGAAAGAATAGCGGGGTTCTTGTTTCCCATACGGATCAATTCTGATTCGAAAAATGAAAGAGCAGAAAAGCTCCAGCAGGTTCCCGTTCGTCCTTGACTCTCAACAGGAGTTGTTTCTAAACTCGAAATCTTCGCAAATTTGTATTTGCTGCCTTCTGCGTTTGTCGAAGGCTCTGTGTAACCGAATTGAGCAGAAAGCCCGGGGGTAATAAAAAGGGCAAGCCCTAAAATAAGGTTTTTAGTCATAATGTTTTTTTGTATTAACAGTTTGCATCTATTGACGTACCATTTTGTCAATTGAGGCATAAAATTAAGAAAATGAAAATTGATGTGGAAATTAATCTAGTTTCCAGCCTTTGTATCCTATGGCTTGTATTTTTCGAGAAATTTCATCAAACTCGGCTTCAGACTCTGCACCACCAGCACTTACTCGGTACATTCCATTTTTCTGATCGAGAATAATTCCGTTCAAACCTCTTTCACGAAGCGTTTTTACCATCCCTTCGGCGTTTGCTTTGTCAGAAAAACAACCCGTGATGTAATGAATTTGCTTCTCAAGGACTTTTGGCTGCTCTACTTTTTGAACTGTTGGGGTTGGTTTTTCTACGTCTTTCTCCACAATTGTTTTGGGCGTCGCTATAACCTCTGTACTCGTTTCCTTCTGTGCTTTTTCAGCAGCTAACGGAATCATTTTTCCATCCAAATTAAAAAAGGCTACTTCACCTTCTGGCAATTTCGCCAATTGATCCTTCAATGAAGCTTTTTGCTCGTATTCCGTTGCTGGAAATGAAAAACTGTTTTGCTGATACGCTCCTGCTCCAGATTCGTAAGCTGGGTTGAAATCTTTGAAAGAAATCATACCAGATTTAAGAACAGTAGTTTCAACGGGTATCCAATAGGTATAAAACGCAAGAGGTAAAAGTACAGCCGCAGCAATGTACTTCCATGCTTTTCTTTTGTCGTCCGGAGGTGTAAGAGCAACTACTCTGGTCGGCTCCTTCTTTTTTTCTTCCGTTTCAACCGCGGGAACAATAGGTACAATGGGTGTTTCTTTTCTTTCAAAAGGAGCAATCACAACTGTTTCGGTCAGTTTTACATCCTCTTCAGATATAAAATGAACCTTGTTTAATCCATAAGATTGCAACAATAAATTAAAGAATCGATCTTGCTCAAAACTAATGTTTCGCTCAGCATCTAAAAATAAGTGTCCAATTTTGTCTATGCTAACTCGCTTCCCTTCCTTTAATTGCTCATGCCATTCGTCCACTTTCGTTTTCAAAAAGTTTTCGGAAGAGGCATATTCCATCTTGTATTCAGAAGAAATATAGGAAATAAGCAATCCATCATTGTTGACGAGCTGTTTATTGAAGAGCACGGATTTTCTTGGAGGCGAAATTATACCCGTGGCCATATCGATTAAAGCGCCACTCGATTGAGCAACAAATCCACCAAAAGCGGGCACAATCACACAGTTGTGACGCAACAATAAATTAACGATAGCTTCTTCCAACATAGGCATGTAAACAAAGATAAACATTTCGTTCTATCATACAAATACGTAATTCAGCGTAGTTTGTTACAAATATCGGTGTACTTTTTCAAGATCTTCGGGAACATCGATATTGGGTGTTTCGATATTCGTTTCCACAATGCGAATGGAAAACCCATGATACAACCAGCGCAATTGTTCCAAAGATTCAATTTGTTCCAGTGTCGTTTTTTCGAGTTTAACCAATTGTTGTAATACATCTGAACGATAAGCATAAAGACCAATATGTCGGAGAAAAGGAAATTCCTTTCGAACTGTTTCTGATCCGTTTACCTCGTTTGGGATAGCACTTCGCGAAAAATAAAGTGCATCATTGTTGTAGTTTTTCACCAATTTTATTCGGTTGGGGTTTTGTTTGTCCTCCTGAGTTACACCAGCAATTCCGAGCGTTGCAATTTGTACTTCTGGATCATCAAATGCACTAAGAAGTTGATCGATTTGTTCGGCTGAAACCAAAGGTTCGTCTCCTTGAATGTTTAAAACGATGTCATAATCCGTATTTCGAGAGAGAACTTCACCACATCTGTCCGTTCCACTCGGATGATTTTTATCTGTCATTTCTACCTGCCCATCGAATGATTTTACCGTGTCGAAAATGCGTTGATCATCGGTTGCGACAATTACCTGCGATAACAATTTACTCTTGCTCGCTCCTTCATAAACACGCTGAATCATAGTTTTACCTTTTAAGTCAATAAGCGGCTTACCAGGAAAGCGAGAAGATTTGAATCGGGCAGGAATAACACCTAACACTTTGTTTTTCATATAGTTAACGGTAAAAATAAATTTATTCGAAAAGCGGGAATAAACCACAAATCTTTGTAAATTTAAGTAACTAAATCGAAAAATATTGAATACTTCCCTTTTACAACGGCAAATTGCTGTGAGTTTATTACAAGGAATTGGACCCATTCGAGCGCGACAATTGCTCTCCAAACTACCTGATTTGGACAGCCTTTTTTCATACACTTTAAAAGAATTAGAAAAGACAACGGGTGTTTCCAAAAAGCTTCTTCAGAATATGGGAAGAGAAATTGCCTTGGAAAAAGCGGCAAACGAAATTGCGTTCATTGAAAAAAACAATATTTCCACCTATTTCTTGACGGACAAAGATTACCCTCGAAGGCTCAAGCAATGCGAAGACGCGCCATTGATTCTCTATGGAAAAGGGAACATGGATTTGAACCCGGCGGAAACCGTTGCGATAATCGGGACGCGGAAAGCCACCCCTTACGGTGTTAGTGTTTGCGAAGAATTAATCAAAAGTTTTGTTGGCCAAGACATACTCGTGGTAAGCGGTATGGCTTACGGAATAGATATCTGTGTTCATCAACTGTGTGTAAAACATAAGATTCCGACAATTGGGGTTTTGGGTCATGGTTTGGATCGGCTTTATCCTCAAAGTCATTTGAAAACGGCACAAAGAATGCTCTATACCGGTGGATTGCTAACCGAATTTTTACCAGGAACCTTACCTGATCATGTCAATTTTCCTATGCGAAACCGGATCGTAGCGGGCATGTGCGATGCGACCATAGTGGTAGAAAGCAAAAACAAAGGTGGTTCCCTGATCACAGCGGACTTGGCAAACGATTACAGCAGAGATGTTTTTGCAGTTCCAGGCAACATAGGTCAACAGTTTTCTGAAGGCTGTAATCAACTTATATCACAGAGTAAGGCACATCTGTTTCTCAGTCCAGAACATTTCCTTAAATGGATGGATTGGACGCAAAAAAGGGGAGATAAAGCGCCACAACGGCAACTTTTTATGGATTTGAATCCAGATGAGCAAAAGATGATGGACTTGTTGCAAAACGAAGGTGAACAACACATGGATGCTTTGGCTCAGAAATCGAATAAACCCATTTCACAAACGAGCGTCTTATTGTTTCAAATGGAAATGAACGGATTGGTGAAAGCCTTGCCGGGAAATAAGTACGCTATTTTAAACTAAAAAAGGGACGCCAACGGCATCCCTTTTTCTATAGTATTATTGAATATTACATTCTAACTCCAGTAGATCGGAATCTTCTGTTGTCTACTACTTTCGCTTTTTCAATCAACGCTGATTTCGCCAAGTTTCCTGCAGTTGTCTTCATGTTCGTTTCCAAACTTGCTTTTACGTCTTTGTAGTTGTTTGTCGCTGGGGCTTTTGTGATTTTATCAACTCGAACAACGAAAACACCACTTTGCCCTTTAACAGGCTCTGTTTTTTGACCTTTTTTCAATGCAGAGAAAATAGCTCCAACCACTTCTGGCTCACTTCTCGCTTCACCCACTTCTGTTTTTGCAAAGGCAACTTCAGCAGTCAAAACTTCCAATTTATTCTTTTTAGCCATTGCAGCAAGAGAACCATCTTTCATTGAGTTAATGAAACGTTTGGCTTTCTTTTCTTGAATCACTTTCGCTTTAATTGTTTCTTCGATATCTTCAAAAGTTGGTACACCCGCTTCTTTCACTTTAGAAACACATGCGATGATGTAACGATCTTTATCTTTAATCGGAGACCCACAAAGTTTTCCTACTTCAACATCTTCATCAAACGCTAATTTGATCAGTTTGTCTTCAACGAAAGTATTGGTGAAACCGTAAAAAACAATTTTATCTTCGTTCAAAGTAATAGATCTTGCGACGTACCCCATTTTAGCGGCTAAAGTATCAAAAGCTTCAACTTTCGCTTTACCGTCTTTCTTCCCACTCATGCGAGAATCCAATTTGTACAGCAAGTCATTTACTTTGTCACCTGTTTCCGCTAAAGTTCCAGATTTTGGTTTCAATGTTTTTTGAACAACTGCTAAAACTGGATAATTCTGTGGTTTCTTAGCAACAACTTCAATGATGTGCCATCCAAATTGAGTTTGCACTTTTCCAATAGTTCCCACTGGGTTTTCGTTTGCGAAATTTCCAAACTCAGGCACCATGGTAAAATCCATAAAGTCTTCGAAAAGTCCCCCTGTTGGCACTGAACCTTCATCTTCCGAAAATTTCTTGACATTTTCATCAAAATTAGACTGGTTTAAAATACCTAATAAACTGTCGGCTTTATTTTTCATTTTCGCCACCATTGCGGCATCTTCTCTCGATGCCTTTAATAATATGTGACGAACTGTTAATAGGTACTTATTGAAATCAATAACCTTTGCCATGCGCATTGTTCCTTTATCTTCGTATGGACCAACGATTTGTCCGACAGATGCTCTTTGAAACACAGAATCCATTTGTACAGGATACGTTAATCCTTGCTGTGCTTTAGGATTTCCTTCTGGCATAAAGGTCATCACGTGTCCGCCCATGTATTGTTTCACTTCAGAATTACGCACAACGAAAGTAGAGTCGTCTTTTGTTGAAGCGAAATCTGCTTTTAATTTCGTAATTTCTTTTTGAAATTCTGCTATATCCTCTTTCGACGGCTCAATTGCAATGTCGAAATACTTGATTTCACGGCTAGCCGATTTGTTCTCGTAAATCTTATCATTTTTGTGCTCTTCGTAATATGCTTTCATTTCAGCATCCGTCACTTTGATCGCTTCGTCTTTGATATCAGTATATCGTCTCACGGCATATGAAATAGACTTCACTTCATTTTGCGCAAGATACTCGTCTTCAGCTTCTACTTTCGTGGCGTAAACACCTTGATTCAACAATGTGAAATACTTTTCTTGTCTTCTTCTTTCAATGTAATATTTCTTGCTGTCGTCCCAAGCTTTTTGGTCCTTCGGATCTTCAGAAGATTCCATTTGCTCTATACGTTGTTGCAACAAACGGGAATTGAACAATCCTGTTGCAGAGTCTTTGAAATTTTCCAAGAACTCCTGAAGAACAGGAAATCCATCACGTCCATATAGATAAGAATCAAACTCATCTTCACCAACTTGAATTCCAAGAGCCTCCATTTCTTTCTCCAAGATAGTCGATTCTACAACGTAGTTCCACGCTTTATCTCTTGACGCTTGTCGATCTTGGTCGGTGTACGGTTTTTGTGATTGATACGCTTGTTGCTCATCGTTGTTCACAAAGTTGTCTTGTGCCTCGTTCAGTTTTTTATCATCAATTACTTCACCAGCTATGGTTCCGTAACCAATTTGGTCTTCGCTTCCGCCTCCACCTTTATTCCAGTCTGTAAAAATAAAAGCTATCAAAGCCAATCCTATAATTGCTACTAATAGAACCGATTTTTCACGAATTTTTCCAATTATTGCCATTTGTCTATAAAATTTAAGGGTGCGAATATAAATAGATGAATTGATTATTAAAAATTTAGATTGCATTAATAACAAGGTATTTAGCTTTATTTAATGCTTTAATTGAAGAATCAACCTTTTTCTTCGGCTTTTCCACGATGAACAGTGCATAAATTGGACCACTTAAGCCTATATCCCTTCTCATTTTAATCGATTTTTGTAGAAACAATCAATTATGACACGCTTTCTTTCCATTCTGCTTGGATTTACACTTATCGCATCTTGCGTTCCTGCTAAAAAATATAAAGACTTAGTTGAGAAAGAAAAACTCTGCTCGGAGCAATTGGAACGCTACAAAACTTCTTCTTTGAACTACGAAGGCAAAGCAACGGATTACATGAAACGATATGAGGTTTTGACCAAAGAAGTAGAAGTTTTGAAGGTAGATACAGCTAAAATGGGACAAGACTTTCGTATGTTTCAAGCACAATGCAACAAAATCAACCAAGAGAACAAAGCCTTAGAAGCGCAGTTTGCCAATTACCGAAAAACGGGTGAACTGACAACTGCTGGGCTACAAAAAGATCTAGAATCTAAAAATTTGGAATTGCAACGGAAACAAGACGTGCTTAATTCTTTAGAGAAAGATTTGTCGGCAAAAGAACGCTTGCTGGCCGAACGCGAGGCGCGTGTGAACGAATTGGAAGAAGCAATCAAGCGAAAAGATGAAGCGCAATTGCAATTGAAAAATAGAGTTTCAAAAGCTTTGGTTGGATTCGAAAAGAAAGGCTTGTCAGTGGTTCAGAAAAACGGGAAAATATACGTGAGCATGGAGGCAAAGCTTCTGTTCAAGTCAGGGAGCACCTTTGTTGAAAAAGAAGGGCAAGAGGCAATAATTGAATTAGCCAAAGTGCTTCAAGACGAAAAAGACCTTGAAATTATTGTAGAAGGACACACGGATTCAGATGCCTTAAAAAGTGCTTCT
>DDBE01000061.1:2798-7697 GCA_002332715.1 Flavobacteriales bacterium UBA2040 | reverse complement strand
ACCCAAAGAAATTAATGCCTGCCGGTCGATCTGAATTTTTACCAGTGGACCCAAATGACAAAGCAAAAAATAGAAGAATTGAAATTATTATTTCTCCGAATTTGAACGAATTATTCGATATTATTTCAAAATAACACGAAGTACGAGTATCTCTACAAATCATCATCTAGAGCAAAAACCCTGTTTCATTATTACTGAAGCAGGGTTTTTTGTTTGGTTCATCGGCCAATTTGTTATTTTTGTTTCATGTCGTCCGTACCCGAAAAATTGCAGCTGCAACTTCAAACTTTACCAAATAAGCCGGGCGTTTATCAATATTTCGATAAAAACGACACGATAATCTACGTTGGCAAGGCAAAAAATATTAAAAACAGAGTAAAATCTTACTTTGTAAAAAATCACGATTACGCCAAAACAAGAATTCTTGTTCGCCAAATCGAGCGATTGGGATATATAGTCGTCGACACCGAATTGGATGCACTTTTATTGGAAAACAACCTGATAAAAAAGTACCTCCCGAAATACAATATTCAACTCAAGGACGACAAAACGTACCCGTGGGTTTGTATCAAAAAAGAATCCTTTCCGCGTGTTTTTCCAACCCGAAGGATGGTGAAAGATGGATCGAAATATTTAGGTCCATATCCAAATGTGAAAGCCATGCACACCCTATTGGGCGTGATAAAAGATCTTTATCCATTACGCAACTGCAATTTGGATTTGAGCGAAAAGAAAATCAAAGAAGGGAAGTACAAAGTTTGTTTGGAATATCACATTGGCAACTGCAAAGGTCCGTGTGTAGGCGAAGAACCAAGAGAAACCTACGAGGACTACATTGCCCAGATTGAACATATTTTGAACGGAAATTTATCTTCCGTTACTAAACTTCTAAAGTCCCAAATGCAAGCACACGCCGAAAAATTTGAGTACGAAGAAGCGCAAGTTTATAAATCGAAATTGGATTATCTCGACAACTACCAACGGAAATCGGCGGTAGTTTCACAAACTGTTTCACAATGTGACGTAATTACAGTGCTTCAAGATGAAAAGTCAGCATTTGTCAATTATTTGGTCGTGAAAAACGGAGCCATTATTCATGGATATACCGTTGAAGTGAAGAAAAAATTGGACGAAGAAATAGCTGATATCATTGGGTTTGTTTTACCTGAAATGCGCGAAAAATTCAATAGTTTATCGACAGATGTCTTGCTTCAAGAAGAAATTGATCTACAATTCGAAGGGTTAAAATTTCAAGTCCCACAACGCGGCGATCGAAAAACATTAGTGGATCTTTCATTGCGAAACACCACTTTTTATCGTTTGGAAAAGCTGAAACAAGAAAAAATAGTTTCTCCAGAAAAACATACGGACCGCATACTCTCACAAATTCAGAAAGATTTTCGCGTTCCAGAATTACCTGTTCACATCGAATGTTTCGACAACAGTAACATTCAAGGAACGAATCCTGTTTCTGCCTGCGTAGTTTTTAGAAATGCTAAACCAAGCAAAAAAGACTACCGCCATTTCAACATTAAAACCGTTGAAGGTCCAGATGATTTTGCCAGCATGTACGAAGCGGTTTATCGACGGTACAAAAGATTGTTGGATGAGGAACATCCCTTGCCACAATTAATTGTTATCGACGGAGGAAAAGGACAATTGAGTTCATCCTTAAAAGCGTTGGAAGATTTGGGTGTACGTGGAAAAATTGTGATTGTGGGCATCGCCAAACGATTAGAGGAAATCTTCTTCCCCGGTGATCAGTACCCCATATACATCGATAAACGCTCTGAAAGTTTAAAAGTTATACAATTTATGCGGAACGAGGCGCACCGTTTTGGTATTACGCATCACAGAAATCGTCGATCAAAAGCAGCTTTGAGTTCTGAAATTCTTGACATTCCAGGAATTGGCCCAAAAACACAAGAAATTTTAATCAAGCATTTTAAATCTGTCCAAGGAATTAGGTTAGCTAAGAAGGAAGAACTAATTGAACAAGTTGGAGAAGCAAAGGCTGATATTTTGTTCTCTTATTTTAAATCTTGACTTTTCACCAATTTCCTTTTGATAATTTAGTGTTACCAAGCTTGAAATCATGATTAAATAGGTCTACTTTTATACTGTGCGTTTCATTGCATCCATACTTATTCTAATTGTCGGAAGTTTATTCTATGGAATGTCGCCGCCGAAAAACATTACGGTTGTAATCGATGCGGGGCATGGGGGGAAGGATCCTGGACATTTAAGTCATAGTTCAAATCACAAAACAGAAAAAGAAATCAACCTGAAAATCGCCAATCTCGTCGGTGAATACGTTGAGAAATATTTGTATAATGTAAAAGTCGTTTATACGCGAACGGATGATTCTTTTCTTTCACTCGACGAACGTGTAGATTTGGCCAATGGTAAAAACGCAAACTTTTTCATAAGCGTTCACTGCAATGGAAGTCCACAAACGGGTGTATACGGCACAGAAAGTCACGTACACGATTTCTCGGCAAAAAAATCCTATAATTTCGCCAAAGACATCGAAAGTCAATTTTCTAAAAGAGCAGGTCGAAATTCACGAGGAGTGAAAAACAATGAAGATAGAGCACATTCCATACAGGTATTGAAATTTACAGAAATGACGAGTGTTTTGGTAGAATGCGGATTTTTGACCAACACGTCTGAAGCCAATTATTTAAATTCCACTCATGGACAAGAAATTCTTGCATCTGCAATATTTAGAGCCTTTCGAGATGCGGCTCAGCGCGATTATCCAGATGTGAATGTGACCAATAAACCCAGAGATACGGAAGAAACGAAAGAATATACCATACAACTTATGTCTTCAAAAAGGTGGATAGACACAGATAGCCCAGACTTCAAGCGGCTCAATATGAAAGTTACGCGGGTGGAATTGAACACCACCAATGCCTACAAATATATTTACTACGCGGGAACCTTTACTACGCTTTCCGAAGCAAAAACTGTACTCGAAAAAGTTAAAAACAAAGGCTATCGCGATGCACTAATTGTTCCCAAAAAAGACTAAAAACCTAGCCTTTTCCCATCCTGTTGATATCTTAATTAGTTAAAATTGAATTTTCGATTATCTTTGCGTAGCAAGATACAAACTCACTTTTTATCTCTAAATAATAACAACGAATGGGAGCCGAACAATCAAGATATTCGGATCAAGAATTACAAGAATTCAAAGAATTGATCCAAGGAAAATTACAAGAAGCACAAGAAGATTATGTCTTGTTACGAGGTTCTCTTTCGAACAGTGATAATCACGGAACTGACGATACAGGCAGGTCTTTCAACATGATGGAAGATGGTTCAGAAACACTTTCTCGTGAGGAAGTTGCTCAGCTAGCTAGTCGTCAAGAAAAATTCATTCAAAGTCTTCAAAATGCTTTGGTACGGATTGAAAATAAAACTTATGGAGTTTGTCGAGTAACCGGAAAATTAATCCGTAAGGAGCGTTTGATGCTGGTTCCTCATGCAACTTTGAGCATTGAAGCAAAAAATGCGCAAGACAAGTAATTTTTCTAAAAAGTCTCTTTTAATTTCGGCCATTTTGATTGCAATCATTTTGATTGCCGATCAATGGATTAAGGTATATATAAAGTCTACTTTTTCACCCAATGAAATGCGTCCATTGGTTGGTGATTGGTTCGTTTTACAATACATCGAAAATCAAGGAATGGCTTTCGGGGCAACCTTTAGTTCCTCTCAATGGGGAAAACTTTCACTCAGTATTTTTAGAATTCTTGCCATTGTCGGTATAGCATGGTACTTGATATCTCAAGCGCGAAAAGGAGCACGAATAGAGTTCGTTATTGCCTTAAGTTTGATCTTTGCCGGAGCAACAGGAAACCTGATTGATAGTATGTTCTACGATTACATTTTCCCATACGACCCTTGTTATATGTTCAATCATGCGCACGGTTCAGGGAATGTTGTGAATTGTGACATTTTTGGGGACTTGGAGGTGAAAAACCGTGGTTTCTTGTTTGGTAACGTAGTGGATATGTTCCGTTTTCAAGTGATTTGGCCACAATGGGTTCCTTATTTCGGAGGAAAGGATGTTTTTCCCGCGATCTGGAATTTGGCTGACGGTTCAATAACCCTTGGTGTTTTTATGGTGTTCCTTCGTCAACGGACTTATTTTCCAAAGAAAGCTTTGGATAGTGTTGATGGTGAAAAAGAAATTGAATACGAATTTTCTGTAGATGAACCGGATGATTTTACCGCAGAGAACACAAAGAATCACCGAGAGGATAAGGAGATTTAATTGGTTATTTGGTCTTCTTAAAGTTGAAATCTCAGTTGTTTTTTTTAGTCTTCTTTTCCCTTTAATCGATCTTTCACAAATTCAATTTCAGTTTTATGATGCGGTGCTGGTTTTCCATCTGGACCTAGGTTCACCATTATTATACTATCAATAGTAATGATTGTTTTTCTGGTCATCATATTTCTAGCTTCGCAACGCAAAGTCAAAGAGGAATTGCCAAATTTGACAGCTTCCATTCCTATTTCTATAATATCTCCTTGTACCGCTTTGTCTTGAAAATTGATGTCGGAAATATACTTTGTGACTATCTTTTTGTTCTCAAATTGGGCTATTGCATATAACGCAGCTTCTTCGTCTATCCATTGCAGTAATCGTCCTCCGAAAAGGGTCTGGTTGGGATTTAGATCTTCGGGTTTAACCCATTTTCTGGTGTGAAATCGCATAGTTTTGATGTTTTGATAAAGGGAATTGTTTATTTCGCCCTTCGACTCCGCTCGGGGCTCGGTATTCTGTTTTTTTTGAGTTTACTCCAAACAGTTATTACAACTCTTCATGTTATAGCAGGCTGAGTTGAGTCGAGCCTACACTCCGATTATTTCCTTCACTCTACCAAC
>DDBE01000061.1:0-2438 GCA_002332715.1 Flavobacteriales bacterium UBA2040 | reverse complement strand
AATTCTCTTTACGAAGCCATGGGTAAGTTCTCCTGTGCGTTGGTGGTGTTTCTGCACTACTTCCACCTCTAGAGCGATTGAGATGTTTTTACGGTGTGTATTTAGCATATTTCAATATACATAAAAAACCCTCTACATTATTGATGTAAAGGATTTTTAATTTATCTCCAAGAGACTTCAAATGGCACTTGAAAGCACCTCTTTTCGATATATCTTAAGCGAGACGTTTAACTTCCGCAAGCTTCGCAATCGTCTGGATTGTCAATAGAACAAGCAATAGCTGCTGCTTCTTTCTCTGAAACTACTTTTGGAGTAGATTGAACCATAGTTTTGTCAACCGTAAACTTGATTGCGTCTGTTGCCGCTTTCGTTCTTAGGTAATACATTCCCGTTTTCAATCCTTTCTCCCAAGCGTAGAAGTGCATTGATGTTAATTTACCAAAGTTGGCATTTTCCATAAATACATTCAACGATTGTGATTGGCAAATAAATGCTCCACGATCTGCCGCTTGATCCATGATTGCTTTTCCAGAAATTTCCCAAGCTGTTTTGTACAAATCTTTCAATTCTTGTGGAATCACATTGATGTTTTGAACAGAACCGTTTGTCGACATCAAAGTCTGACGCATTTCTTTCGTCCACAATCCTTCTTTTACTAGATCTTTCAGAAGGTGTTTGTTCACCACGATGAATTCTCCAGAAAGTACTCGGCGGGTATAAACATTTGAAGTATATGGTTCGAAACATTCGTTGTTCCCAAGAATTTGTGCTGTAGATGCAGTTGGCATTGGCGCTAATAAAAGAGAGTTGCGCACTCCATATTTCTTCACCTCAGCTTTCAATACGTCCCATTCCCAGCGCGGAGATGGTGTTACACCCCACATGTCGAATTGCATAATTCCTTTTGAAACTGGCGATCCTTTGTACGACTCATATGGCCCGTCTTTCTTCGCCAAATCTTTTGAGGCCGTCATTGCCGCGTAGTACAAGGTTTCAAAAATCTCAGTATTCAATGTTTTTGCTCCTTCTGACTCGAAAGGCAAACGCATCATCATGAAGGCATCAGCTAAACCTTGAACACCAATTCCGATTGGGCGGTGACGCAAGTTTGAATTACGTGCTTCTTCAATTGGGTAGAAGTTTTCATCTATGATTTTGTTTAAGTTCAATGCCGCTTGATACGTTACTTCGAACAATTTGTCATGATCAAAAGTTCCTTCTTCTGTTACATATTTCGGCAAAGCGATAGAAGCCAAGTTACAAACTGCAACCTCATCTGGAGCCGTATATTCAATAATTTCAGTACACAAGTTAGAGGACTTGATGGTACCCAAGTTTTGTTGATTCGATTTTGCATTCGCCGCATCTTTGTACAACATGTATGGTGTACCCGTTTCGATTTGCGATTCCAAAATTTTGAACCATAAATCTTGTGCCTTAATCGTTTTACGCCCTTTTCCTGCTTTCTCGTATTTCGTGTATAATTTTTCGAATTCAGCACTGTGCGTATCAGACAACCCTGGACATTCGTGTGGACACATCAAAGTCCAATCTCCATTTTCTTTCACCCGTTTCATGAACAAATCTGGAATCCAAAGCGCATAGAACAAATCACGAGCACGTGATTCTTCTTTTCCGTGGTTCTTTTTCAAATCCAAGAAATCGAATACATCAGCATGCCATGGCTCTATATAAATGGCGAAAGAGCCTTTTCTTTTTCCTCCACCTTGATCTACATAACGAGCTGTGTCATTAAATACACGTAACATTGGCACAATACCGTTTGATGCTCCGTTAGTTCCTTTGATATATGAACCTGTAGCTCGGATGTCATGAATAGATAATCCAATTCCTCCTGCAGATTGTGAAATCTGAGCACATGATTTTAAAGTATCGTAAATTCCAGAAATGCTATCTTCTTTCATGGTCAACAAGAAGCAAGACGACATTTGAGGTTTTGGTGTTCCTGAATTAAACAAAGTTGGTGTAGCATGTGTGAACCAACCTTCCGACATCAAGTTGTATGTTTTGATAGCCGCTTGAATATCTGTTTTGTGTATTCCCAACGATACACGCATCAACATGTGCTGAGGACGCTCAACAATGTTTCCATCGATTTTCAAAAGGTACGAACGCGTCAATGTTTTGAATCCGAAATAATCATAACGGAAATCGCGATCGTAAATAATACTTGAATCTAAAAGATCTTTGTTCTTCTGGATGATTTTGTATACTTCATCCGAGATTAAAGCTGCATTTTGGTTCGTTTTCGGGTCTATGTAGTTGTACATGTCTTCGATAGTTTCCGAAAAAGTTTTCTTTGTGTCTTTGTGCAAGTTTGAAACTGCAATACGTGAAGCCAACAAAGCATAATCTGGATGGTCCATCGTTTTAGCTGCTGCAACTTCGGCTGCAAGGTTATCCAATTGGTTCGTTGT
>DDBE01000113.1:6941-7263 GCA_002332715.1 Flavobacteriales bacterium UBA2040 | reverse complement strand
CATTGGACGCATTCGTTTACCACCTAATTGCAAAAAATATCGCAATGGATCGTAGAGATTATGATGTTCTTTAGGGAATTTTGTATGCTGTAGAGCCTCCTCAAGAATGGCGCTGTATTGTGCTAAAATTTTCATTAATAATGCTGTATTATTTGTTCAGTGAACTACAGCCAACGGAACAGATCATCAAAAAGTCTTTTCCCCCAAGGAGTAGACCCGTATTCTTTTTCAATTTTTTGGCGTAACTCTTCAATGGTAAACACTTTATTCTTGCCAGGGTTCAGTAGGAGATCTTCTTTTTTTGGTGCTGTCAATTCTATTT
>DDBE01000113.1:0-6665 GCA_002332715.1 Flavobacteriales bacterium UBA2040 | reverse complement strand
TATTTTCTTGGCAAAGTAAACAATACCACCATCTTCGGTTGCAAGTCCAAGAATGGTGCCAGGTAAGCCACAAAACCCTTCTGGACCAACAGATGGTGTCAGCATTGGCGTATACCAAGCATAAAGACGTGTACTATCATTTTTTTGATAAATTGCTTTTCTACACTCGTAGCCACAAATATTTCGTTTGCTATCTGTGATCTTCCAAGTGCGTAAAGGTAGGCTGTCTTGGACATATACATTTTGTCCAAATACAGCAAGCATCATGAGTTGGCTATTATGAGTTAGATTTTGATAATAAGCGTTTTTCGTGGTTAGCCAGGCCATTTCTTCCGGTTCATTTGAAGGTACAACTGCAAAGTATGATGCAGTGTCATTGAAGAACAAATGAAAGGGCTCAATACGAATTTTATTTTCTTCGGTGACAAAGCGTTTCATACGCTGGTCATTGAAGCGTTTTTCAAGATTGGTTCTGCGTTCAAAAGTGATTTTGCCGGCATGAATATACTCGGTTTGCGCCCAGGTCTGTAGACTGAGCAACAAGGCGCTAATGCCACATACGAAGATCTTCTTCACGGGTTTTGTTATTATTAAATTTATAAGTCAAGCGCACAAGGAAATAGCGTGTAATGATCCGCGTATAATTGTCTGTAATCATATTACTGCTGACCGTTCGCTGCAGATTGATATTTTGATTCAATAGGTCATTTACTGAAATTCCGAGAATGAGATTTTCTGTTTTTAAGAATGCTTTTTGAAATTCAAAATCCACGATAAAGAGGTCGCGATTAAAGGCGTCCGCCCGACCACGATTAAGTGTATAGGTTAATTCCCACTTGATTCGGAAATGTGCAGGTAAACGCCAGTCTCCAACCATGAAATAATTTTGTGTTGAATATGGCTGGTTAGAACTAGAATTAAGTGTAGTTACAGGGTTTACATAGGTATAACCGGTACCAATGGAAATGTCGAGGCTATCTAAACTTAAGTCTATGTCAAACGACCCATTTAATGTTGTAGTTTGAGTGGTATTAAGTTGGTTATTGATGTAATTATTGTTTCTAAAATACGATAGATTCGTACTTGGTTTAAAGGTAATTTTGCGATTGAGTATAGGGTAGCCTCCACCTGCATAAACTGTTGCAAACATATTTCCATCAACGTTTACAGTTTTGGAGATAGTACGACCGAAAGCATCAAAGGTTGTGCTGTTTCCAAAAGCATTTTGCGTAAGTGTCGCGTTTCCACCAGACCAAAAGTAACGTCCAGTCATTGCTTGCCAAATATTAGCATTGAAGTTAATTCGGTGTTGGTAGTTTGGTTTCAGATCTGGGTTTCCTTCTTGGATTCGATTAGGATTGGTATTGTCTCGAAAGGGTTGTAAGTCATTTGCACTTGGGGGCGCAGATGAAGTGCTATATCTTATGTTCATACGCTTGGCCATGCTTGGCTTGAATTGATAGGAGAAATTGGGTAGAAAATTGGAAATATTTTGGTTAATGCCAATACCATTGAATTGATTGATGTTGTCTATTTGAATATTACGATAGCCGATTCCTCCAGAAATCCGATGACTTTTAAAGAGGTAGCTTAGAATAGCGGTGCCTCTTTGTTGAAAGCGATCGTTGACAAAGTCATTGGTAAAAAGGCTATCAATAATGACAAACGCACTATCTATATTTGGATTATAGGTGTATTTGGCCTGATTCGAAGCCCCTAGTTCTAAAAAATATTCGCTGGTCAGAATAAATCTTTTGGAAAGTGGTTCGGTATAAGTCAGCGTAAAGTAATTGGTGTTGCTGAGGTTTTTATTTGTTTTACGTTGGTTGATTAACGTATCAAACAGCAAATTACTTGTATTTGTATAGAGTTGGCCCTCGGATTGATTTTCATTATGGCTCAATATGTATTTAGCTTCTAGCTCACGGTCTTTTTTCTCAAATTTCCTTCGGAGAATAGCCTCGGAATTACTACTCAAGCCTTTGGATTCATAGTTATTGTTGACGTTGGTGAGTAAATAAGACATAAAGCTATTGTCTCTGAAATCGTTGATGGAATTATTGTTTTGGTCGCCAAAATCAATATGAACATTTGGTTTCAATTCTAATTTGGTAAGTGAATCAATGTCGATTTGTAAATTCATATTGATACGATGTGAACTACTCAATGATTGGTTATTGGTAGAGTCTTTGGTATAATAGGAACTATCGGCTAAGAAATATTGTGTCTGAGAACTTGAGTTGGCTTGCAAACGACTTTCGTAATAAGCATAATTAACCCCGAGCTTCACTTTGTCTGAAAGGCGATCATTGTAGTAGACACCAGTTTTGAGCGTTTGTGGGATACCTGAGTTATTCCCTCGAGAGTCACGGTCCCAGAAATTCAGGCCACTTGCATCTCTTTCGTTGTCAAGGCCAAATTTATTCATATCGCCAAAACCAAAACTAGATTTTGGGGTGTTGGAGGCGAGCATAAAAACGGATATTTTTTGCGTTTTATTGAATTTATTGAAGAGGAGTTCAGACTCATAAAAGGCTTCGTCGGCTGCACCTTGATTGAAATCTGAAGCCACCGCTGCCTTTCCAAAATATCCGCGTTTGGCTTCATCTTTGAGCTTTAAATCGAGTACTTGGATTTTGTCATCCTCACCAGCAGCAGCATCTTCGTTTTTCTTTTCATAAACCTGCACTGATTCTACGCCATTGGCTGCTAAGTTTTTGGTGGCAATGGTGGGGTCGGACCCAAAAAACTCATCGCCATCGACCAATACTTGACTAATTTCCTTTCCTTGAGAAGTAATGCTTCCATCACTTTCCACCTTTATTCCCGGAAGTTTTTTCAATAGGTCCTCTACAACTGCATTTTCAGCAACTTTAAAGGAGTCTGCAACAAATATCAAGGTATCACCACTAAAATACATGGCGTTTCGGTTACGTGTGACCACGACCTCATTCACATCCTGTACTTTTGGATAGAGTCGGATATTTGGCAATTCAAAGGTGGATTTTTTTGTGGAACCCATAAGGTAAATGCTTCGTGGAGTCCAGTTGCTATGTTCAATAAGTAGTTGAAATGAATCAATAGGAAGATTATTCATGGTGAATTCTCCATTTGCATTACTGCGCGAAAAACTGACTAAGACAGAATCGCGTAGATGTATAGCAATGATACTTGCTTGTTGTATAGGTTCAATGCCTGAGCTATCTACCAAACGACCAGTAACAGTCATATTTTGACCAAAAGAAAGTGCGGAGCAAAGTAAAGTAAGACTGAGTAAAAGTATTTTTTTCATGAAATAGGAGTCTAAACTGTAAGACGTTAGAAATCAGTAAAATGTTACATTATTTTTTTTGAAGAGCAGTTAAGACTTGATATTGAAGTCCAGATGCTTCCTGAATATCCTGAAATTGGAGCAGAAAATTTTGATTTTTTACAGCCTCAGGATTTGATTTGATAGAGGCTATTTCTTCGTCTGTTGGCGCATAAGCTAGATTTGTGGAAAATTCTGCGTTACCAAACTGCACGAATTTTTTATTAAATGCCTCGTCAAATCCTTGGAATTGTAGCGAAAAAGATCCTGTTTGATTTTGCATTTGAGAGAACATTTGAAGGGCCAAATCAATCTCTTCATTTGATTTTTTATCGGTTCCTACCGCTTTGTAAGGGGCTTGTTCTCCGTTCACTAATTGCCTAAAATAGCATGCAATTGGGCTTTGGTTCGCATTGTAAAAAATAAAAGAATCTTCTATTTTTTCAGTGGATTCATGTATGTGTGTTTTGACTACCTGAGCCATACTTAGTACTTCTTTTAAGAAATAAAAGGTATACTGTACTTTGAGCCCAAAGGTGTCTACTTTTTCTAGATAGGCCTTTAAAATTTCTCCCTTAGGATCTAATAAGGCTTCAGATTTGATGGTATAACCACTTTTATGAGTGAAGAATAAGGAAGAAAGACGCTGAAAATCTTTGCGATTTTCCACTTTTTGACGATAATTTAGAAATGAGGATTGTCCCTCAAAAGAGGACTCAAAGGACAATTCAGCTGTTGGCTTGACAACTAAATCTTTCGTTGTTTCTTGACAAGAAAGCAGCAATATTGGAAATAGGAGCAATAAAACCTTTAAAATCATGGTATAAAATTACAAATACTTCTCTGATACTTCGATCTTTGGTGATGTTTCCGCCATGCGTTAGGTTAAAACTCCTTATTTTTGATTCATGTCAGTGGTACTTTGTATAGATTTTGGACTCAAACGCTGTGGTTTGGCCATTAGCGATCCCAATCGTATTATCGCTAGCCCATTGCAAACGATTGAATCAAGCAACCTAGAAAATTGGTTGGATCAAGAAATCTCCAAGCGTCAAATTGCGGAAATAGTTTTGGGCTTTCCCACCCGTTTAGATGGTTCAGACTCGCACGTCACCGAAAATGTTCGTTTATTAAAATTGGCCTTAACAGACAAATTTCCAACTATACCTATTTATCTTTTCGATGAGCGCTTTTCATCTAAAATGGCAAGTGCAGCCATTTCACAAATGGGACATAAAAAGAAAAAACAAGACAAAGGCCTTATTGACCAAGTTGCTGCAGCAATGATTTTACAAGAATATTTGAGTCAAAGCTAATCCTTGCTAACTTTGCACTATGATTTTACCTATTGTAGCCTACGGAGATCCTGTCTTGAAAAAAGAAGCGGAAGAAATCGATGAACAATATCCCGATTTACAAAAGCTGATTGCCGATATGTTTGAAACGATGTATCATGCCAAAGGCGTTGGCTTGGCTGCACCTCAAATTGGGAAGAGTTTACGTTTGTTTATTGTAGATGGAAGTCCTTTTGCAGACGAAGAAGGGGAGGAGCCCGACCCAATGGCAGCAGGAATAGAAAACTTTAAAAAGGTATTTATCAATCCTATAATTGAAGAGGAAAGTGGTGCCAAATGGGCATTTCAAGAGGGTTGTTTATCTATTCCAGGGATCAGAGAAAATGTACACCGTCAGCAAAAGGTTCTGATAACCTACTATGATGAAAATTGGGTTTTTCACGAAGAGACTTATGACGGATACGCTGCGCGCATCATCCAACACGAATACGACCATATTGAGGGTGTTCTGTTTACAGACCACCTAAGTCCACTTAAGAAAAAATTACTCCTCAAACGTCTTGGCAATATTACCCAAGGTGCCATTAGCGTTGACTATAAAATGAGTTTCCCAGGTAGTAAGAAACCACGCATGATCTAATCACTATGAAAACTTATTCGCTTCTTTCCGCTCTATGCATCTTTGTTTTGTTTTCTTGCGGAAATCCTACTGAACAAAAAAGTAAAAAAGAAAATTTGCGTGAGCGTATTCAAACCTTTGAAGACTCTTTGCTTCAATTGCAAAACAATTCACAGAATGCAGGTCAGGTGACTAGCCTTCATCAAATCGAATTAATCAATCGCTTGTTAGCTTATAACCGATCTTTTCCTAAAGATTCTTTTTCAGCAGATTGTTTATTCAAAGTGCATATGATTTATGATCAGTTAAGGGCAACAAAGGAAGCAATAGCATACGGAGACACCTTACTGTAGCGATTCCCCTCCTATAAAAACAGACATTTAGTACTAGAAAGTATCGGGAGTTCATATGATTTGAATGAACCGCGCGATACCGCAATGGTCCGTAAATACTACGAGCTTTTACTCAAAGAACCACAATTGCCAACTCAAAAAAGGCAAGACATTAAAAAACGCTTGGGTTTATTAGCATTGTCATTTGAAGAATATATTCTAAAGTCTAATTGAGACATCCTTGATAAGGATGATTAATGCTCGGTTAGTACTGCGAAATCTGTTAAAAATTGAGGATAGGACTTAGCGATCGCGCTTGTATCGTCTAAAATTTGTGGGTCTTGACTAATCAGACTTGAAATACAGGCTGCCATCACAATTCGGTGGTCGTTGTGTGTGCGTAGGCTTCCACCTTTTACTTTACCGCTTCCAAAAATGGTGATCTCATCGTTGTGAATATGATATTGTACCCCCCAAGTATCCATCGCCTCACACATGGCCGCTAAGCGATCAGATTCTTTATTTTTCAATCGGTTGATACCTAATAATGTACTTGGACCATGAGCAGAACATGCCAACACGACAAGAACTGGAAATAAATCTGGTTGTTGGGTGCAATCAAAATGAAATGGGTTTTTTAAGGAAGATGATTTGACAAATAGCTCATCAGAATCCCAGTTTACTGTTGCGCCGTATATTTTCAGAATCTCTAATAGCTTTTTATCCGGTTGTAAACTTTGTTTTTGAAGTCCTTTAATGCTAAGTTCCCCCTTCATAGCTGCTCCAACCAAATGCGCTGCCATACTGCTCCAATCTCCCTCTACAACAACTTGTGCACACCCAAGCTTTTGTGCTCCGTTGAAGTTAAAAGTAAAATCTTTTTGCTCGTAGGTGAATCCAAATTGAACCAAGGAAGCTAGTGTCATGTTAAAATATGGTTGGCTATTTATTTGCGTAATCCGTATCTGCCAATTACCTGGGTATTTAGCTGCAAGTAGAAAAAGGCCAGAGACGAACTGAGAACCTTCTGAGCCGTCAACTTCTATGCGCGTATTTGTTATAGAACCACTTACTTCAATAGGCAAGTACCCGTTATTGTTATTAACTTG
>DDBE01000005.1:6217-10865 GCA_002332715.1 Flavobacteriales bacterium UBA2040 | reverse complement strand
GCGCACATTTCGCAAAGACCAATCTATCGCATCCAACAAATCTGCACGAAGCATACTGACCTCATCTATAATCAACAATTCAAGATTCCGCATGATTTGTTTACGTTCCTTATTCATTTTAAAATGACGCATTAAGCTTCGTTTGGATTCCATTTTTACCGAGCCATTTACTTGAAAGTCTTCATTAAAATCTGGAATAAATCCGGCGAATGGCAATTGAAAAAAAGAATGGATGGTAACACCGCCAGCATTTAAGGCTGCAATTCCAGTTGGTGCAACAATTATCGTTTGCTTATACGTTGATTCCACAATATGGCGCAGAAAAGTCGTCTTTCCCGTCCCTGCTTTTCCCGTCAAGAATATAGGT
The DNA here is from genome assembly GCA_002332715.1 of Flavobacteriales bacterium UBA2040. Taxonomy (GTDB): domain Bacteria; phylum Bacteroidota; class Bacteroidia; order Flavobacteriales_D; family Crocinitomicaceae; genus UBA2040. The sequence goes on along the minus strand of DDBE01000005.1, from coordinate 10,498 downwards.
TGTGATGTTTGATGAATAAATTTTTCAGCAAAATCGGTTGCTTGGTTCATGTTGTAATTCGCTTTTCTTATTTAAGATAGTGAAAATTGTAGGATGGATTTAAAATATAAAAGAATATTATTCATTTTTTTTAACGCTTTGAACCTAAAATAGAAATGTTCTTTATATATCTCTTTCGAAACGATAACCGATTATGAGGTTAAACGACTGGTTTTTTAAGATTTTCATCGCCGCTGGTAAAGTTCAGGCCCATATTATAGGTAAATTCCAGTTGAAATTTTTTGAATTCAACACCAAGACCTGGATTGATGCCATAATTCAATGATTGCAGGTCACCATCGCTGAAACTAAACTCGAGTTTTTCTGGATCAGATTTATAAGAATAGTTGGATGTTTCGCCGTTCAAGGTTTGTGTCATTTTACTCATGTAGCTGTATTCCCCAGATAGAGCCATGCCCACATAACCTCCGAAGAGTCCATATATTTTTTGGTCCTTCACATTTCATACGGCTTTCATTTGAAGTGGGATTTCAATATAATGAATTTTGATCTTTCCATCCTCCACTTCTTGCATGGAATAAACATAATTAGGGTCGATGGATGCCTCTGAACGTTCGGAATGGATTATACCACCTCCGTTTCTAAACGTTAATCCGGTCACCAGACCGATCCTATCGTTGTAGAGTTTTTCAAATGTAGCGCAAACGGTAAACCCGAGCGGATAAGTTCCTTTTCTTTCTGATGAGTAGACGTTGCGGCTACTCGAACTGCTATAAGATTCATCAAATCCTGGTAATGAGTTTATACATACCCCAGCTTTTAGTCCAAAGTCTTGTGCATTAGCAACAAGTCCAGAAAACGAAAAAGCAATAATCGTTATTGTAATTTTGTTTTTCATTGTAATTTGTTTTAAAGTTACAACGCAAATGCTGAAAAGAATGAAACGATTGATTCTGTCGAAAATTAACACCATAAAAAAGGCTCTCGATAAATGGAAAGCCTTTTAGTTTGTAATGTTTTATGAATTTTAATAATTGAAAGTATCCATAAATGCTGTTGTGAAATTTCCTTTATTAAAATCTTCGTTTTCCATCAATTTAACGTGGAATGGAATAGTTGTTTTAATACCTTCAATTATGTATTCACCTAATGCGCGTTTCATTTTCAAAATAGCCTCGTCACGTGTTCGTGCAACGACAATCAATTTTGAAATCATTGAATCGTAATTTGGTGGAATTGTATATCCTGCGTGAACGTGGGAGTCAATTCGGATACCATGACCGCCAGGACAATGGTAATCTGTAATTCTACCTGGAGAAGGACGGAAACCATGATCTGGGTCTTCTGCGTTGATACGGCACTGAATTGCGTGCATCATTGGGTAATAATTCTGTCCAGAAATCTTTTCGCCTGCTGCCAATTTGATTTGTTCTTTGATCAAGTCAAAATTGATAACTTCCTCCGTAATCGTATGTTCTACTTGGATTCGTGTATTCATTTCCATGAAATAGAAATCACGATTTTTATCCACTAAAAACTCAACGGTTCCAACTCCTTCGTATTTAACAGCTTTTGCTGCCTTGATAGCTGCTTCACCCATTTTTTCACGAAGTTCATCCGTCATAAATGGAGAAGGAGTTTCTTCTACCAGTTTTTGATGACGTCTTTGAATAGAACAATCTCTCTCCGATAAATGGCATGCGTTTCCGAACTTATCACCAGCAATTTGAATTTCGATATGACGTGGTTCTTCAATATACTTTTCCATGTACAAACCATCATTTCCAAAAGCGGCAGCAGATTCTTGCCGAGCAGAATTCCACAACTCTTCGAGATCTTCTTCTTTCCAAACTATACGCATCCCTTTTCCACCACCACCAGCAGTAGCTTTCATGATGACAGGGTAAACGATTTCTTTCGCTTGTTTTTTCGCATCAGCTACATCCTTCAATAATCCAACAGAACCTGGTATACAAGGAACTCCTGCTTTTATCATCGTTGCTTTTGCATTCGCTTTATCACCCATACCCGATATTTGCTCAGGTGTAGCACCAATAAATTTGATACCGTTCTCTTGACAAACCTTAGAGAATTTTTCGTTCTCAGAAAGAAAACCATAACCTGGATGAATCGCATCTGCATTGGTGATTTCTGCCGCTGCGATGATATTGGGTATTGATAAATAAGATTTTGCACTTTCGGGAGGTCCGATACATACCGCTTCATCTGCAAAGCGAACAGGTAAACTGTCTTTGTCTGCAGTAGAATAAACGGCAACCGTTTTAATGCCCATTTCTTTGCACGTGCGAATGACGCGTAAGGCTATTTCTCCTCTATTGGCAATCAATATTTTTTTAAACATGCCTTAGTTTTTTGATTGAATATTTCTATTCGATTGTAAAAGTCTTATGCTGGTTCAACCAAGAATAATGGTTGATCGTATTCAACTGGAGTTGCATCGTCAACTAAAACCTTAACGATTTTTCCTGTGACTTCTGCTTCGATCTCGTTGAATAATTTCATCGCTTCGATGATACATACTGTGTCTCCCACGCCGATAGTGTCACCAACATTAACAAATAAGTCTTTATCTGGTCCTGATGAACGATAGAAAGTTCCAATCATCGGAGATTTAATCTCAATCAAGTTTGACGCCACTTCAGGAGCTGCTACTGCTGGTGCCACTGCTGTAACTGGTGCCGCTGCTGGAATTGCCAATGGAGCCGGAGCCGCCGCTTGAACAATAATGGGTTGGTCGTTACCACCACCTTTCGATTTCATTTCTGATTTGATCGTGATTTTGAAGTCTTTCTTTTCGATTTCTACTTCACTCACTTGCGACTTGGCAACGAATTTTATTAAATCTTGTATTTCTTGAATATTCATCTTAGCAATTTTAATAAGGATTTAAAAGTACAAATAATTATCTTTCTTAATAGGCCCACTTTAAATAAATGGCACCCCAAGTAAACCCGCCACCAAAGGCTGAAAGGATAATGTTATCTCCTTTTTTCAATTGAGATTCATAATCCCACAAACAAAGTGGCAATGTTCCTGCTGTTGTATTTCCGTATTTCTGAATGTTGATCATTACTTTTTCTGGTGGTAATCCCATGCGATTTGCAGTGGCATCAATTATACGAAGATTGGCTTGGTGAGGTGCCAACCAATTTACATCTTCACTAGTAAGATTGTTCTTCTCCATAATCTGAGCAGAAACCTCAGCCATATTCGTTACCGCAAATTTGAAAACTTGTTTACCTTCTTGTTTCACGTAATGCAATCTTTCGTCCACAGTTTTGTGACTTGGCGGGTTGATTGAACCACCACCTGGTTGAATCAAATAATCGACACCTGAACCGTCCGAATGCAACATAAAATCTTGAAGTCCCATGCCTTCTTCGTTTGGCTCCAATAAAACGGCACCTGCACCATCTCCAAAGATGACACAAGTCGTTCTGTCTTCGTAATCGATAATGGAAGACATCATATCGGCACCAACAACAATTACTTTTTTGTATTTACCTGTTTCGATAAATTGTGAGCCAGTCGCCAAAGCATATAGAAAACCTGAACAAGCGGCATTGGCATCAAAACTCCAAGCGTTATTCATCCCGCATTTTGTAGCTACTAAATTAGCCGTGCTTGGGAAAGGATAATCAGCTGTTACTGTTCCAACAATGACCAAATCAATATCCAATGGATCAATGTTTTTCTTTTCCAGTAGAGCGGTTACTGCACGAGCGGCCATATCAGAAGTCGCGCCGTCTTTCATGATGCGTCGTTCTTTTATCCCCGTTCGGGACTGAATCCATTCGTCAGAAGTATCTACTATTTTAGATAATTCTTCATTGGTCATCACATATTCAGGAAGATATCCGTGAACGCCTGTGATTGCTGCAGTAATTTTACCCATATTTTTTAATTGAATGCAGTATTGATTTTGCTCGCCAATTCAGACTGAGCTACCTCATGCGCATGAATTATCATGTTTTTTACGGCAATATCATTCGAAATACCATGTCCGATTATCACGTTGCCTTTGACGCCCAAGATAGGAGTTCCACCGTAATTTTCATAGTTAAATCGTTCGAAATATTCGTCTTTGATTCCGCGTTGCTTTATCAAGCTATAAATTCCTTCTGCCTCTTTGAGGACAACATTTCCTGTAAATCCATCACAAACGATAACGTCTGCTGTGTCAGAAAATAAATCTCGTCCTTCCACATTGCCTATGAAATTCATCGCTTTTTCTTCACGCAAAAGAGCATTTGTAGCAAT
>DDBE01000005.1:0-5941 GCA_002332715.1 Flavobacteriales bacterium UBA2040 | reverse complement strand
GTAACCATGTTGCCTTTCTGATCTTCTTCACCTATGCTCAATAATGCAATACGTGGATTGCCGATCTGATAGACATTCTTGGCATAAAGTGCTCCCAATTTTGCGAATAAAACCAACGTTTCTGGCTTGCAATCGGCGTTTGAACCAACATCCAGAAGGATGGATTGCTTACCTGTTATTTGAGGAAGTGTTGATGTAATACACGGACGTGAAATCCCTTCAATTGCACCAATTTTAAACAAAGAACCAATCAACATAGCACCGGTATTTCCTGTGCTCGCGAAGGCATTGATCTTTTTTGAATTCAATAAATCAAATCCTACAGCTATAGAACTATTTGGTTTTGAAGGAATTGCCTTGGTCGGATGGTCATTCATCGTGATGGTATCAGGCGCATGAACAATTTCAAAATCTGCGGGATTTGTCTTCAAAGCAGAAAGGCCACCTAAGATTTGATCTTGGTCGCCTATCAATACTATTTTACTGTCTTGAGGAAGTTCCTTTTGTGCCAATATCGCTCCCGCTATGTTCGCGTCTGGAGCAAAATCACCACCCAATATATCTATTCCTATCCTCATTTAAGAAGTTATGTAATACAGCTTATGCTGCAACTTCTTTTTCAGCTACTACTTTACCTTTGTAGTACAATTTTCCTTCATGCCAGTGAGCATGGTGGAATAAATGCGGCTGACCAGTTGTTGGGCATGTTGCGATATTATCTGCAACCGCTTTCACGTGTGTTCTTCTTTTGTCTCGTCTCGTTTTCGAGATCTTGCGTTTTGGATGTGCCATTTTAACTATTTATTATTCTTTTTTTAATTCAAATCTTTTAAAATCGACCATGGTGAAATATCATCGTCATCGTCCTCCTCTTCTTCATCATCATCGTCTTCGTCGCTATTCAAATTCACTATGTGTTTTTCCATCGCTGCCTTCATCTCCTCGTTACATTCCCCTTCTGGGTGCAATGCGCGAGACGGTAAAGAAATAATGATAAACTCATAAATGAGGTCTTTCACGTCTATCTGATATTCATCTGGATGCAAAATGGTCAGCGAATCGTCTCCGGAATCTTCAGTTCCGAAATTGAAATACTGCACAAAATCTGCATTCACGGGCACTTCTAGCGAATCTGTACAACGATCGCAAGCGGTAACCACTTGTCCTTCAATAAAAAACTCGCCAACCAAAATGGTGTCTTTTTTGTCAAGAACAAACTTAACTTGCACGTTGGCATCTTCTATGCCTGAATATTCATACTCTTCAAAGAACGATTGAGCAATGTCAAACTCAAACTCGTGTTTGCCGTTTTTTAATCCTACGAATGGGACCGAAAAGGGACGTTTGGTGTTACTCACTGTCTAAAAAATTGGAGGACAAAGGTACTATTTTATTCTAAAGAAGCGAAAGTTTAATGATTATTTTTAAACTTCATTTACTCCATCTCCACATTATAATTTCTTCGCTTCTCTTTTACGCTAATTTTCAACGGATCAGCACTCACTTCTTTCAGCATTTTTTGCATTCTGTAAATATCGATTGCCGCATAGATGGCTGAACGCATAGATTGCGCTGAAGCCATGTCCTGACCGGCAATGTCGAAAGCTGTGCCATGATCTGGAGACGTTCGAACGATAGGTAAACCTGCTGTAAAATTAACGCCTTGGTCAAAAGCCAAAGCCTTGAACGGGGTTAAACCTTGGTCGTGATACATCGCCAAAATCGCGTCGTATTTGTGCAATGATTCTGAACCAAAAAGTCCATCTGCCGGAAAAGGACCGTAAGCAAAAATGTCTTTCGTCTTCGCAGCGTTGATTGCTGGTAAAATAGTTTCCGCTTCTTCTGAACCCATTTTCCCGTTTTCACCAGCGTGTGGATTGAATCCAAGTACGGCAATTTTTGGACGTTGAATCCCAAAATCGCGCTGTAAACTTTGGTTCAAGGCTTCTATTTTATCGGTGATTTTTTCACGGGTTAAACTTCCACTAACTTCACTCAAAGGAACATGACTAGTCACCAATGCAACACGCAGTTTGTCCGCTATCATCATCATCAATGCCTCTGGCACGCCCGACATGTCTGCTAAATATTCTGTATGTCCTGGAAATTGAAATCCAGCTTTGGCAATTGTTTCTTTTGAAATAGGAGCCGTTACTAAAACGTCAATTTTATTTGCCGCTAAATCTTTTGTTGCGCCTTCTAAGGATAGAAACGCGTATTTGCCACCGGTTTCGTTGATTTGTCCGAATTCAATGTTCGGTTCTTCGTCCCAAATTTGGACAACGTTGATTTTTTTTGGTTTTGCTTCGCTCGCATCTTTGCAGCCGTTAAAAACGATTTCATCTCCTTGAATGGATTTGCGAATAGTATTCAAGGTTTTCGTCGAGCCATAAATTATGGGCGTACATCCTTGTAGAATGCGGTTGTCGCTTAATGCTTTAATGACCACTTCCGGACCAATTCCGTTAATATCACCTAATGAAATACCAACTTTTATATCGTGAAGGTAGCTATTTTCCTGTTCTTTTTCCATCTGGAATGTTTTTTACAAAAATAAGATTCTCAGACGAATGCAGATGTTAATACCGACTGAGTTTTGTACATAGTTGGGTAAAAACATAGCATTACACATCTATTTCGGCATTAGACTAACTGAATAGCAATAATAAGTACAAAGATTGGTAGGCTAATTTCTGTATTCATACTCGAATACTTCTAAAAAGTGAAAACTGCTTTCGCCGTTCATGCTTTCTTTGACATGAGCTATTTGAGTTGGCGAAAATTGCATGTTGTTGGTGAACTTTGAAATAGTTCGTGAAAGGAATTCTTCCTCCGAAAACAAGGAATCGATATAACTCGTGCAATATCCGCGTCTATCGTATTGAAACGACCGTTTGGATTGAAAAGGGTAATCAACGGATGTAATCTCAGCGATTAAATCTTTCCTGTATTCGAATTTTTCAACTTTCGATTCTTGGTTCGTGTTTTCTACTGAATACGATTTTAAGGGGCGGAACATACTACCCAAAACAAGTCTGTCTTCTTCTGCGGGATGTAATTTTTTATTGATTCGGAATGGTCCCCAATTCTTGTTTTCGTTCATGACAAAAAGTTGTTCCGCTCTTTTTTTCAAAGCAAATTGAAAATAATCGCCCGTTAGTTTTTTGACCTCATACATCGGAATTTCGGTTGATTCCTCTTTTTTTGTATGAAAACCATCATTCTTAACAATAGTGAACGGTGCGTACCCAATTTTTTCATTCAAACTACCATATTTTAATTGAAGGGTGCTTATCACCTGGTTGTCTCGTGTCAAAATAATTTCAACAAAACTTATTTTTCCTTTCTTGTCAAATTGGTAGGTAACTGTTTTGATAGGAAGAACGGACAAAGAATCAGATTCTTTAATTTTACGGCCCAATGGATAAATTTTACGGATAATCTTGGCGATTTTTTTTTCGAGAATCAGCGAATCATTGAACCAATTCGGGAAGGAATACTCTTCTTCAAATGAGGAGAACATCAACTGATTGTCTATGATGGAATTGGGACGATGTATTCCAATCCCGAAATCATTGACCTTGCTTTTATCACCGCAGGAGGCGAGAAAGATAGAAGTGAATAACATTGATAACAGAATTCGCATATAAGCAAACGTACAAAAATATCCGCAGGAAAATGAATGGAATATTAACCGCGGAGTATCGCGGAGAGCTTAGAGACTAACTAAAGCTCAGCGTTCTCAGCGACTTCTTTGCGTTAGTCTTCGAAGAAAACGCTTTGCGGTTAATACAACCCCTACATCTAAATTTCGCTACTGCACTCCTTTTCCGTACTTTTGCAAAGTGATAGACGAACGCCCCATAACAGACTGGTTACCAATTACCAAAAAAGAAGCTGATAAACGCGGATGGAATGACTTGGATGTCGTTCTCATTTCTGGCGATGCCTATGTCGATCATCCTTCATTTGGAACTGCGGTCGTTGGGCGAATTATCGAGTCCGAAGGATTTAAAATCGGTATTGTAGCGCAACCCAATTGGCAAGATGATTTGCGTGATTTCAAGAAATTTGGAAAACCTAAATATTTCTTCGGTGTTACGGCTGGTTGTATGGATTCTATGGTGAATCACTACACTGCCAACAAGCGATTGCGGTCTACGGATGCTTATACGCCAGGAGGACAAGCCGGTTTTCGTCCCGATTATGCGAGTACCGCTTATTGCAAAATATTAAAAGAAATTTATCCAGATGTTCCCGTTTTATTGGGCGGAATCGAAGCTTCATTGCGACGGGTTACGCATTACGATTACTGGGCAGACAAATTATTCCCAAGCATACTAGAAGATTCCAAAGCCGATATTTTGGTATACGGAATGGGCGATCAACCGCTTCGTGAAATATTGAAGTTGCTGAAAAAAGGGGTGCCTTTCGAAAATTTGCGGACTTTGAAACAAGTCGCTTTTTTACAAGAAGAAGGCGAAGAATTACCAAGAAATAAGAATTGGGAAACGGTGGAGTTGTCTTCGCATGAAGAATGTTTGGAGGATAAAATCAAGTATGCGGCTAATTTTAAGGTGGTTGAGGTAGAATCCAATAAATGGCAAGCTAATCGGATAACGCAGAAAATTGGTAATCGAACTTTGGTCATCAATCCGCCTTACAAAACTATGGACGAGAAGGAGATTGACGCTTCTTTCGATATGCCATACACAAGGGCACCACACCCGAAATACAAAAATAGAGGCGGCATACCAGCTTTCGAAATGATCAAGTTTTCCATCAACATGCACCGAGGGTGTTTTGGTGGATGTTCGTTTTGTACCATTTCCGCTCACCAAGGTAAATTTATCGCTTCACGAAGTGAGGAATCTATTTTGAAAGAAGTGGAACAAGTAGTTGCTGACCCAACCTTCAAAGGATATATTTCAGATTTGGGCGGTCCATCTGCCAACATGTACAAAATGAAAGGGAAGGTGGAAGCAATTTGCGATCGATGTACGAGTCCGAGTTGTATTCACCCTGTTATTTGCAGCAATTTGGATACTTCGCACAAACCGATGACGGAATTGTACCGAAAAGTGGATGCGCATCCGAAGGTGAAAAAGGCGTTTATTGGTTCTGGCATTCGTTACGATTTATTGGTGGATGATTTCAACAAAAACAATGCAGACGGAAATCACGACGAGTATATCGAGCAAGTGGTGACGCGTCATGTCAGTGGTCGATTGAAAGTCGCACCAGAGCATACTTCAGATGCGACTCTTCGTGTGATGCGAAAACCTTCGTTCAAATACTTTCATAAGTTCAAGGAGAAATACGAGAAGATTTCCGAAAAGCATGGATTGAAACAGCAGTTGATTCCTTATTTCATTAGTTCTCACCCAGGTTGTGAAGAACATGATATGGCGAACCTTGCTGCCGAAACGAAGGACATGGGTTTCCAATTGGAACAGGTACAAGATTTCACACCAACACCGATGACCGTTGCAACCGTGATTTATTACGCGGGAGTTCATCCTTATACTTTGAAACCTATCGAAACGGTGAAAGACAAGGAAGAAAAACTAAATCAACGTCGTTTCTTCTTCTGGTACAAGCGAGAAAACCGTGATTATATCCGAAAATCTTTACAAAAAGCAAATCGTCCTGAGTTGATTGAAAAATTATTAGACGAGCCGCAAGCTCTGCATTCTAAAAAACCTATACTTCCAAATAAGGGGAATAAACCTATACCGAAATGGTTGGAGGAGCGGAGAAGGAATGGGAAGTAAGTTTGTTGGCTTTTGGGTCGTTACGCTTTTGCTATTGGCCTAACCGTCGGGATGTTTTGACTTAGTTCTCTTAAACAGCCAACAGCCAACAGCCAACAGCCAACAGCCAACAGCCAACAGCCAACGGCCAATCGAGCATTATTCGGAGATCACTTTCTAAAATACTT
>DDBE01000039.1:2620-8187 GCA_002332715.1 Flavobacteriales bacterium UBA2040 | reverse complement strand
GAATTCATTTTTAGAATCGTATCCATTGACGGCGTTCAAAGAAGAGGTGATGTATTTGTTGGTAAAAAATTCGTATTTGCTTGCCATCAATAGTGTTGAGGAGAAAAAAAAGGAAAGAATTGAGGAATCTATTCAAAGATATCGTACCTTTGTGACCGAATTTGCTCAAACCGAGTACAAGCGCGAAGTAGATACCTACCGCGATGATCTCGAAAAAGCACTTCAAAAAATTAATCAAGGAAAATAATTGTATATGAATTTCAAGAATAGTCCAGCTGAAAAATCAACAATCACAAGAGATACAGTAGAATTCGAAAAAGATTTCGGTAACATCTACGAAGCGATTGTAGCTATGTCAAAACGTTCGAATCAAATCAGCGTAGACATGAAAGAAGAGTTGACGCAAAAGTTGCAAGAATTTGCATCTACTACAGATAACTTAGAAGAGATTTTTGAAAATCGTGAACAGATCGAAATTTCGAAGTTCTACGAAAAAATGCCGAAACCAGTTGCTATGGCAATGGATCAGCTATTGAGAGACGAATTGCACGTCAGAAAAGGCGAAATCGAAGAATAAATGCAAACGAAGCGGATTCTTCTCGGAATAACTGGAGGAATTGCTGCCTATAAGATTGCAAGCTTAGTCAGATTGCTTATTAAATCAGGGGCAGAAGTCAGATGTATCATGACTCCTGCCTCTTGTGATTTTATAACTCCCTTAACGCTCGCCACTTTATCCAAAAACGAAGTTATTCAAGACTTTTGGGACGAAGGAACAGGAGAGTGGGCCAACCACGTTGAATTGGGCATGTGGCCAGATGTATTTCTCATCGCACCTGTAACTGCTTCCAGTATGAGCAAAATGGTACACGGTCAATCTGACAATGTGCTCATGGCGACGTATTTGTCGGCGAAATGTCCTGTGATTGTCGCTCCAGCAATGGATTTGGACATGTACAAGCACCCAACGACGAGTGAAAACTTGAAAGCGCTTTCTGCTCATGGTGTAGATATCATTCCACCCAACAGTGGCGAACTTGCCTCGGGATTGGAAGGTGAAGGCCGAATGGCGGAACCAGAAGAAATTCATAACTATCTTAACGATTTCTTCTCCAAAGGAAAAGATTTCGTAGGTAAAAAAGTCTTGATTACGGCTGGTCCCACGCACGAAGCAATAGATCCCGTTCGCTTTATTGGCAATCATTCTTCAGGAAAAATGGGTGTGGCTTTGGCTAAGTCATTTTTGAAAAGGGGGGCGGAGGTTACCTTGGTACTCGGTCCTTCAAAAGAAAATTGTGAGCATCCGAATCTCACGCTTAAACGAGTAGTTTCCGCTGAGGAAATGCTTGAAATGGTTCAGAAATCGTGGAAATCGTCCGACATTGGTGTTTTTAGCGCCGCTGTGGCCGATTATCGTCCAAAAAAGAATGCCGATCAAAAGATTAAAAAGAATTCAGATGAGTTGACGGTAGAGCTTGTTAAGAATCCAGATATATTGAAATGGGCAGGTGAAAACAACTCTGCACATCAGGTTCTTATCGGGTTTGCTTTGGAGACGGAGAATGAGAGAGTGAACGCAAAAGGCAAGTTGGAGAAAAAGAACCTAGATATTATCGTCTTGAATTCCCTCAACGATTCTGGCGCAGGATTTGCACACAACACAAATAAAATTGCTATCTTCGATAAGCACAATAATTCACAGGATTTCGAGTTAACTAGCAAGAAAGTAGTCGCAGAAAATATCTTGGATTATTTTAAAAATTTTAAAAAAAATGAAAAATAGTTTACTCGTTTTCTTTTTTGTTTTGGGTGGAATTTCGACTCAAGCACAGGAATTGAATTGCAAAGTGGATGTTGTAACGGACGCCTCTTTAGAGGTGACCACCGTTGAAAAAGAAATCTTTGACCAATTGAAACAAACCATTTTCGAGTTGATGAACAACACACAATGGACTAAGGATAAATTTAAAATAGAGGAGCGCATCAATTGCAATTTGGTTATTCAAATCCGTGAAATCCCCTCTGTTGGGGTGTACAAGGGTGAAATGCAAATTCAATCTACTCGACCAAGTTTCAATAGTTCGTACAATACAACCGTGTTCAATTTTCAAGATCAGGATGTCATTTTTGCCTACAGCCGAAATTCACAAATTCTCTATGCACCTAACCAATTTCGTGACAATTTAACGTCCATGTTGGCCTTTTACGCCTATTTCATTATCGGAATGGATTATGATTCTTATTATATGAAAGGAGGTACACCTTATTTTAACGAAGCCCAAAATATTGTAGTGAATGCGCAAACCGCATCTGCACCAGGATGGAAATCCAACGAAACTGGAAAGCGAAACCGGTATTACTTGGTAGATAATGTGCTACACCAATTGTTCGAACCACTACGTGAGTGTAATTATGGTTACCATAGACAAGGTATAGATTTATTGTATTCATCCTTAGAAGAAGGTCGAAAAGGTATTTATAGCAGTTTGGCTAAATTGAACAAGGTGGTTGCCACTAGACCCAATTCTGTGAACTTACTGAATTTCGTGCAAGCAAAAAGTACAGAGTTGAAAAACATTTACGCCGATGCCGATCAAAAGGAGAAGCAAGATTTGGTCACTTTAATGCAACGTATCGATCCGGCGAATGCCTCGAAATACGGTGAAATCCTAAATTAACATGCTAGCAAAGATTTGGATCAAGAACTTTGCGCTCATCCAAGAATTACGGGTTGATTTCTCGAAAGGGTATACTGTAATTACAGGAGAAACGGGTTCAGGAAAGTCTATTTTATTGGGTGCTTTGAATCTGATTTTGGGCGAGCGAGCTGACTTTTCACTAATCGGTCCGGAGGCTGATAAGACCTTGGTCGAGGCTGAATTTGTCATTAAAAATCTTGATTTATCAAAATGGTTCAAAGAAAATGACGTTGATTATGAGGGCAATACTATCGTTAGGCGTGAGATAAACAGAAACGGTCGTTCTAGAGCCTTCATCAACGATACACCTGTATCTTTGGTGCAAATCAAACAATTGACGGAGAATTTGGTGAACATCAATTCTCAACACAATACTTTGGCACTTCGGGATAAGAACTTCCATCTGAATTTATTGGATATTCTATCTGGATTGGAGCCAGAAATCGAAAAATATACGGATCAATTCAACCGTTTAAAAGAAAATCAAAAAAGGCTGAAGTCTTTGATTGAAAAGACAAATCAGGCGGATAGTGATAGAGATTATCTCTTGTTTCAATTGGAAGAAATAGACCTTTTGAATTTGGATAGAACCGATTACGCTTCCCTTGAAAACGAGCTGAATCAACAAGAAAACATGGAAGAGTTGACGACAGCCCTAAGCTTGATAGCAGGGGGGTTGTCAGATGATGGTTCTGTGTTAGAACAGATAAAAAGCATTCAAACTCAGTTAAACAAAGCAAAGTCGACGGATAGTAAAGTAGGTGATTTTGCAACGAGAATTCAATCCATTTTATTGGAATTGGAGGACCTAGAAAATGAGTCGTCGAATTACTTGGAAAAACTAGAAAAAGATCCGCAGAAAGTGTTGGAACTGACAGCTAAATTGGACAATTACAACCGCATATCGCAAAAGCACAAGTGCTCGAATCAAAAGGAATTGGTTGATCTTAAAGCTTCTTGGCAAGAGCAATTGCAAACTTCAACTGAAGGGAGAGCAGAAATCGAGAGATTGACTTTGGAAGTTAACGCGCAAGAAAAAGCAGTTATCGCTTTGGCCGATGCACTGCACAATACTAGAAAGAAAACAGCTCCGCAAATTGAGAAAAAAATTACCTCTCTTTTGGACGAATTAAAAATGCCAAATACAGAGTTGAAGTTTGAAGTAGTGCAGACAGAACAGTTGAATCAGAGCGGAAACTCCACGGTGGGAATAAAATTTTCCAGCAATGCAGGAATTCCACTTCAAGCGATGGACAAAATTGCCAGCGGCGGAGAGTTGTCTAGATTGATGCTTTCTATCCAGTGTTTGATTTCAGAGATGAAAGCCTTGCCGTCCATTATCTTCGATGAGATCGATACAGGCGTTTCTGGAGAAGTGGCCCAAAAAATTGGTCAATTACTTCGCAGAATGGGCGAGAACCGACAGTTGGTTGCCATTTCGCATTTGCCACAAGTGGCAGGAAAAGCTACAGCTCATATCAAGGTTGAAAAGTCGGAAGTGAATGGACGTGTTCAGTCTAGATTGTTAATACTCAATCAAGAAGAAAGGGTAGAGGAGATTGCGCGATTAATGAGTGGTGAAAAAATCAATGTTGCTGCCCTGACCAATGCTCAGAATTTAATGCAAGAATAATGAAATGGTTTCTCGACGATAAAGTAGAGCCATATTCCACTAAAATATCTCACGGAGATGAAGTTCTCTTTTTTGGCAGTTGTTTTTCGGACAATATCGTTCAAAACGGCCAACATGCAGGATTGAAGTTTCTGAATACAAAGTTTGGAACTATTTTTCATCCGCTTCCTTTGGCACGAATTATTTTGAAAAGTCTAGCGAAAACCATTGAATCAAGTGTTTTCGAACACAACGATCGATGCTATTCTTGGGATGCCAGTTCGAAATGGAACGGGAATGATTCAGATTCGTTTAAGTCGGAAATCGAATCCGAATATGCCAGCTTAGGCAAACAATTAAAAACGGCAAAATTCATCTTCATCACTCTCGGAACTGCCAAGGAATATACCTTGTCAAACGGTTTAGTCGTAGCCAATTGTCATAAAATGCCTGCGGATACTTTTGCAAGTGGCTTGAGTGATTTGAAGAATCTAACTGAAGTCTACACGAATCTAATTCATCAATTACATACTCAGAATCCGAATTTAGAGATCGTTTTAACGGTCAGTCCTGTTCGGCATTCAAAAGATGGTTTGATAACGAACAATAGGAGCAAAGCCCGTTTATTGCTCTTGTGCGAAGAGTTGGCGCAAATGGACAAGGTGAGTTATTTTCCAGCGTACGAAATGATAGTCGACGAATTAAGAGATTATCGTTTCTATTCATCCGATTTGGTTCATCCGAATGAAGAAGGCATCAAGTATGTTTGGAATAAGTTCCGAGAGACCTATTTCGATTCTAAAACGAATGATTTAACGAATAAAGTAAGTAAATACCGAAGTTACTTTGCACATCGACCGATTAATGAGCCAACGGAGAGTGAACAAAATATTCGTTTGAAAAAACAAAACGAACTGGACGATTTTTTACGTCAACATCCTCAAATTTCTTGGAAATAAAAATACTCCGTTGACGGTTCGTAAAATGAAAAAACTCCGTTGGGTCGTACAATTTTACGTCCCGACAGAGTTTTTAGTTTGGTTTATTATTGTTAGTCGATAATCACTGTTACCATTCCTTTGTAGCTTGCCGCTTCACCTGGAAGTGGATTGCTCAAGGATACTTTCCAGATGTAATTTGAGCCATGTTGCGCTGGTTTCCCTGTGCGCTTGTCGATTCCATTCCATCCAGCTGTTTCATCTGTTGTTTCGTAGATTGTTCCACCATCTTTCGGATCGATAACAATCATGGTGAAT
>DDBE01000039.1:1617-2251 GCA_002332715.1 Flavobacteriales bacterium UBA2040 | reverse complement strand
GTTGTCGCCATCAAGTTGTAATCGTTAGTGATGTTGATTTTCTTAGCAGAAAAAGCCGAACATCCCTTCTCGTTCGCTGAAGAAACGGTAATCGTATATTGACCATCCTTGAAGAAGTTGAATTCCGCTTTGTTTCCTGAACGACTCATATTTGCTTGTTTGCACGTCCATTCGATATTGCTATTCGGATCTGCATTCGATACATTAACTTCAGTAGTTGGAATTCCATTGTTGAACAAATGTTCTTCGTCAATTGAGAAATCGATTACTTTGTTTTCGTATACAACGAACGTATTTTCTTTTCCTTTGGAATTGAAGACTTTATACGATCCAAACTCTTCGAAATCAACAGTTTTAGACTCTTTCGGGTCGATGACAACCTGACGTCCGCTCGGGAATTCAATCGTCATACGGATATCAGATGAGTTTGTCACTTTCTTATCCATATATTGACACGTATTCTCAATTTTCGTCAACTCCGTGTTCATTTTTGGAGGAGCAGGAATTACATCAGCTTTATCGTACACTTTGTTGGGCGGTGTAACCAAACTGCTTTGGTCTTTGATGTATTCACCTTCCTTAAAAAGGTTGTCACTATTTAACGATTTCGCAGGAATTGAGGATGTTTTTTGAA
>DDBE01000039.1:0-1188 GCA_002332715.1 Flavobacteriales bacterium UBA2040 | reverse complement strand
TATTGTTGTCGGTAGGTTTATTGTTGCTCGCGAAATACCAAAGGGAAGTTCCTCCAACCAAAGCAACAGCAATAATAACTGCTGCCCATGGATTGAAAGGCTTTTTGCCGGAAACAGGCATGGCTTTATCCAACTTCGAGGAAAGTGCATTCCATGCGGCTGGATCATAAGGAACCTCTTGGTTTTGGAGGGCTTCCTTAAAAATATGTTCAAATTTTTGACTCATTGTCGGTAATTATTGGTCTATGGTTGTAAATTTTTCTTTCAATATTTTTTTTAAGTTCATCTTAGCTTTCGCCAAATTGGATTTTGAGGTTCCTTCGGAAATTCCGAGTATCTCACTGATTTCTTTGTGTTTGTATTCTTCAATCACATACAAGTTGAAAACGGCTTTGTAGGCTGGAGAAAGGCCATCGATTGCTAGCATCGCCGCTTCCGCTTTGATACTTGTCAATTCAAATTCTTCTTTTTCCTCGATCGTATTTTCGGTTTGCAGAACAAAATCTTCATCGTTTTCTGTCCGAATTGGGTCTTTCTTCGATTTTCGAATCGCATCTATGCACGTATTTGCAACAATTCGACGCATCCATCCCTCAAAAGAGCCGGTGTGATCGTAACCATCCAATTTGTCAAAGACCTTGATAAAAGCAAGTTGGAGAATTTCCTGAGCATCGTCCTTATCACGGTGGTAGCGCAAGCAAACCCCCATCATTTTTCCGTAAAAGAGTTTAAACAGTTGCTCTTGCGCTTTGCGTTTGTTCGCAATGCAACCATCGATAATCTCTGTTAACTCATTCTTATTTTCCACATTGTCTCTGCTCATTAGACGATAGGTCTTTTCGGGGGTTGCCTTTATATAGGTTTTTTTCAACACATGCTGAAAATCATGCACATTACTCTACAAATAAAATGATTTTCGATACAATATACTTACTTTTGTATCGAATTAATTAGTACAATCGAGAACCAAACAAATTTACGATGAAAGTAACAGTAGTAGGTGCGGGAAATGTGGGTGCAACATGCGCAGACGTCTTAGCACACAAAGAAATTGCCAATGAGATAGTATTGTTGGATATCAAAGAAGGATTCGCTGAAGGTAAAGCTTTAGACATTTGGGAGACTTCTCCTATTAACTTGTATGATTCTCGTACGATAGGTTCAACGAACGATTATTCAAAAACGGCT
>DDBE01000166.1:10014-14126 GCA_002332715.1 Flavobacteriales bacterium UBA2040 | reverse complement strand
TCTGGATGATGAATCCCAATTCCTATAGTTGCAGTCAGCGAGTCTGAGTTATCCCAACCGTTATAGAAGACTCCCCAAGCTGGATTTGGCGCTGTATTTAAGCGCACCAAAACGAAATCGGAAGTTGAGTTTGTTGCGGTAAGAACACCACCATTGACATTCATATTCGATGGTCCATCAGCAGATACGCCTGTTGTTCCACATGAAATTCCACTTGATGCTGATTCCCAACGAAAACGAAATACCCAGTTGCTTGGATTCGTTCCACAGTGACGGGCAGATAAAAAGTAAGGTTTTATCGTTCCAGAGGTATTGTTTACCAATGATCCAGTACAAAACCCTCCACCGTTTACCATCATGGCTACTGAGTTTCGTTGTTGCTCGTATCCTAATCCTTCTGGACAATTTACGTCGTATTGACAATTTCCTGAAGTGTTCAATCCTTTGACAAGAATGTCTAAATCTTCAAATCCGTGAACAATTGTGTTGATGTTGAAATGTGATGGCTCTATGGCATTATTCGGTTCGTCCAAAACTAAAATAACGGATTCAGTTTTCAGTAACTCTGTACCAATTACGTCAGCTTCATTGTTATTTGCCGCGGTATACGCACCAATGAAATTATTGGAATAGCGATCGGTCAAAAACAAATTGGCTCCTTCGGCTAGATGAAAATCAATCAAAATTAGGTTGATCGATTTTGCTGTTTGACAGTCGATACCGAATTGGTAGATTTTTCTTCCGTTCGGTAAAACAGAAACTTGGGCCAACTCTTTGAAATTCAAGGCAACGTCCAATTCCTTCCCAAAACGCATCATTTTGTCACCTTCTAAGGCACGATTTTCTTCAGAAGCTATGATTTCCGCTTCGTTGTCTACCTTTTCTGCCGTGTAAATAACATCGCATGTAGGTATTTTCGACTTCCTATTTGGTGGAAGTTTCGTTTGGTCTGTTTGTCCTAAAGATGAACTCCAAACAAACAGAGTTGCTGTAAAAAGCGCGGTAAATTTAAGCATCGATTATTGACGTTTTATGGAGCATCCTTTCGGTGCAGTTTCAGGATAAGAAATTTCTAACCCTTGAATGGATTGAAGAATAGCTCGTTGTAAATAAGGAATGAGAACTTCTTTTTTGCTGTCCCACGAATTATCGATTGAACCTTTGTAATTCAGTTTCATTGTTCCGTCAAACATAAAAACATGTGGTGTTGTTTTGGCCCCAAATGCATTTGCCATAGTTGAGTTGCCATCGATAAGATAAGGCATCATATACCCCAATTCAGCTGCATGGGCAATCATCTCTTTTTGAGAATCATCACCATCTCTTTTTGCTTCATTTGAATTCACTAAAATGAAACCTATATCGTGTTTTGCAGCCAACATAGCTAAATCGTTATAGTCTTTTTCCCATCCTTCAAACTTATCACTACCGACAACAAATGGACACGTATTACAGGAAAAAACTACGATAAGACCGTTTTCCTTCTTTTCTTCTTTTAAGGATGTGTACTCATTATTAAGGTCTAAAAGACGACGCTGTGTCAATGGCGCTTTCATTCCAATTTCTAATTTCATTCCAGATTCTTCTTGCCCAAAAGCTGGTGCGCAAATAAGCAACAATATTATTCCGAGTATTACTTTGTTCATTTTCATCATGATTTCTGTCTATTAAGACGTTAAAAGTCGCAAGAAAGTTGATGTATTCCAAAAAAAAAGACGCGTTCGGACTTGCCTGCTGAAGAATTTTTGTGAAATCTAACCGAATGAATTCTATTTTATGTGCGGCTAATCTGTTAGAAGGCCTTAAATTTGTATTTTCGAAAAAATCGGGAATTAAGGTTATGATAATTGGAATTTGTGGAGGTAGTGGTTCTGGAAAAACCACCTTGTTGAATCGGCTGGCAAGTGGTTATGGGCATTTGAACCCTACCGTTTTTTCAATGGACAATTACTATTTGCCTATTCAGCACCAGGCAGTTGACCATAATGGAGAAGTCAACTTTGATTTACCTACGGCGCTGGACAAGGAAAAACTTGTGCGTGATTTATATGAATTATCGAAGGGGAATTCAATTGAGGTCAAAGAGTATCATTTTAATTCTCCACCAAATAAAAATGTTTTAATCACTTTGCATCCTTCCGATTTAATAATTGTGGAAGGATTGTTCTTGTTTCATTATCCTGAAGTGCAAGAATTGCTCGATTTTTCAGTGTTTATTGATGTAGATCATAAAATTCAATTGGACAGACGCTTGTACCGTGATCAGGAAACAAGAGGATATTCTCGCAAAGCGATTTTGTACCAGTGGAACAACCATGTATTGCCGTGTTTTGACCAATTTCTTGCACCTTACCAAAAAAAGGCGGATTTTAGCTTTAGAAATGAGGAGGACTTTGATGGGGAATACAGCAGGTTACTAGCCGTTATTCATGAAAAGATTGAGAACTAAACGGTTGATGAATATTCGATTTTTATCGATTTTCATATTGTTTTACCTTTGCTCAAGCTACAGCCATTCACAAATTGAATTTTCCTATTTTCAGAAGGAAATTGACAAACTGAAAAAAGACAGAAAAGTTGAGAAGTATTGGTGCGAACTTTATAAAGATGACCGTGAAAATGTTCAACTAAAAATCCCTATGGATTCGATGTTTTTTCTCAACCGAATTAAAGCCGCTTACCTCATTCAAAAGTACGGTTTCCCTACTCCTCAAAGATTCGGAAAAAGAAGTCATTTAGTTTTTTTAAGCATAGTCCTCAACAACTCATTTTCAGATTTAAACTCTTTAACCTTTTCGCAAACGTTGCCAGGCGATGAATTGCCTTTGTGGGGTGGTCGATACCCAAATGTTTTGATGGTCAACGAGCTATTTTGGTACAACGGTATTGAAATTGCCTTGGATCAAGAATATGCTTTGGCCCTCCGAAAACTGGAAAAGAGTGCGATGGATTCTGTTTCGATGGAATTACTTTGTAAGAAAGCAAGCGAATCATTAATGATGACGCATTCGGCTGATACCAGTACGATTGGCGAATGGATGATGAACTACCGCGAATTGGTTTTGAGGGACATGTATGAAAGAGAAATGGGAATTTTCCCTGTCAAAAAAGTTGACCCTTCCGCCCGATAACTTGGCGATTCGGCAAATATTATTCAACTTAGTGGTGTACAAAAAAGCTAATCAGTAAAAACGGAACATGCGGATTATAGAATTTTTGAAAAAGTATCGCTTGGGATTGTTGTTTTTACTATCGTTGGTTGTTTTTGTTATTTATTATTCCAAAACGTTCTATCCAAATTACACGTCGAAAACAAAAGAGGTACAGAAGAACTTCCTGAAAATGGAAGATAAAATGCACAATCGACTGATTGAAGAAAAAAAAGAATACAATAAACAGGGGTATTCAAAACTTTGGGAGCACGAGCGAGGAACTGATATTGCCATCCATATTTTTAAGCAAGATTCGCTCGTTTATTGGAATACAAATCAATTGCCAATATTGCGTTTTGAAGACATTCACTTTCCTTCTCAGGGAATGGTCCATTTGCAAAATGGTTGGTATTATTCTGATTTTGTAGAACTTGACAATACTAAAATCTGCGCTACCTTTCTCATTCGACAAGATTATCCGTACGAAAATGCAGATTTAGAAAATCGATTCTCACCGCGATTAGTAAAATCGCTGTATGCAAATATTGCCTTGGAAGAAGGGGAGTTCAGCATCAAGAATAAAGAAAAGAAGTTTCAGTTTTCCATTGTGCCCGAAGAAAACTTCGAAGTTTCACAAACCGAATCTTTAATCTTATTCCTTTTATTTATTGGAATTATTGGTTTTGCCTTGATTGTGTTCTTTTTTTGGTGGAAAGGCCTATCGAAGCGCAATCAGATCATTTTAATTCCGACTTTTATTGTGTTTCGAGTATGTTGGCAATATTTTAATTGGAGTCGTTTTTTATATGAAATAGAAGGGTTTGATGCACAGCTGTATGCCTCAAATGAATTTTTCTTGCCCAATTTTGGGGCCTTTTTAATCAATATTGCATCTACCGTATTGGTCCTGCATATGTGCCGAATTCTAATTGAGAAATGGCGCTCGTCACCGATAAAAAA
>DDBE01000166.1:6791-9651 GCA_002332715.1 Flavobacteriales bacterium UBA2040 | reverse complement strand
GATGATAGAAAACTCGATTATTCCGTTTGAAATCAATAGATTATTTGATTTGAATGCGTATTCATTTTTAGGAATCTCCGCGCTCGGAGTATTTTTCCATGCAGGTGCAATGCTTCTGAATAAAAGTGCGCAAAATTTGTGGGTAGAGAACATCAAAATGAATCGACTGATGGTGATTATTTTTATAATCGGCATTTTGTACTTCTTCCATCAAATAAATTATGGCGAGCAAATGTTGTTTGCCGCGATTTTCCCAACCTTGTTCTTGTATGCTACTTTCTTCATCGCAAAGGGGGCAAAAAGCAAGTTCGTTTTCACCCAAGGATTATCCCTCTTTTTCTTGTTTTCTTTCTGCTTTGCCACTAATATTTGGGTCTACAACGAACGTGACGAACGCAAGAAAAGAGAATTGTTTGCTAATGTTTTGCGAACGGATCAAGACATCACCACCGAGGCCGAATTCAATATTAGTGCACCGTTAATTCGCGAAGAACCATTGATTAATCGCTTTGCTTCGAAAGACCAAAAAATTGGTCGCAATGAGTTTCAGGATCGATTGGAACGGAAAGTTTTTAATGGATATTGGGAACAGTATGATATGGAGTTTCACCTATATACTGAGGATGGCACTTCTCTCGTAAAGGATGAAACCGTCGATAAAGAAAAGCTGGACACGCTCATTCAAATGCATGGTCAGCAATCCAGTATAGATTCTTCGGCGTATTTTATAGAAGATTACATTGAACAATTTTCCTATATGTTGCGAATGCCGATTTTGAACAAAGACGGAGAAAAAATATTTTTTTACGGAACTTTTAAATCGAAACGAATACCTGAAGAAATTGGTTTTCCGCGATTATTAATTTCTAATCAAGCGAAAGTTTTTAAATCCTTGGAGAATTATTCTGTTGCAAAATATCACGAAGGAAGATTGGTAAATAGGTACGGAGAATTTAACTTTCCAACCTATGTTTCGGCCTTAAATGAGTCCCCGAAGAATGCGCAAGGATATATTGACTATCGAGGCTTCAATCATTACATGACGAAAAGATCGGCTAATAATTCCGTAGTTCTTTCAGCACCCAATTTAGGTTGGTTCGACCTTTTAACCACTTTTTCTTATTTGTTCTGCTTTCTTGGTATTTTGGTTTTACCGTTTTTATTTAACCTGAACGAATACCAAATGGGAAGAGGCACGATTACTTTAGCCGTAAAAATTCAACTGGTATTGATTGCCTTCGTATTCATGTCACTTTTAATTTATGGCTGGGGAAGTGGAATTTTCGTCCGAGATCAATACAACAATTATACAAACAAGGTCATTTCTGAAAAGCTCCATTCGGTGGAAATTGAGTTTCAAACAAAGTTTGGTGAAGAGAAGGAATTGAGCATAGAAAAAGACGGAGGAAAGATGAGTCACTACCTCAAGAAATTCTCTAAAGTATTTGTCACTGACATTAATTTTTACGACATCCATGGGTACATCATGTCTAGTTCTCGTCCAAAAGTGTACAACATTGGATTGCTCAGTGAACAAATGAATCCTGTTGCTTTAAAGGAAATGAAATTGAATTTTGACAGTGAATTTACCCAACAAGAAACGATAGGGAAGCTGAATTATTCGAGCGCGTATTTACCATTTTTTGGATCAACTGGAGAGTTAGTCGGTTATTTAAATCTTCAACATTTCGGACAACAAAAGGAGTTTGAGGCGCAAATTCAGAATTTCTTAACGGCAATTATCAATGTATTTATGCTCTTGCTGGCCGTTTCTATCGTTATTGCCATTTTCGTTTCGGGCTGGTTAACAGCACCGCTCCGTCTACTTCAAGAAAGCTTCGCCAAAGTAGATTTAGGACAACGAAACGAACAAATCGAATACGACAAAGATGACGAAATCGGTGCCTTGGTGAAAGAGTACAACCAAAAAATAGATGAATTGGCTATCAAAGCACAACAATTGGCGCAAAGTGAACGGGAAAGTGCCTGGCGTGAAATGGCGAAACAAGTCGCGCATGAAATTAAAAACCCCTTGACACCGATGAAGCTGGGACTTCAGCATTTCGAGCGCATGTATACGCCAGAGGACCCAATGCCGAAAGAAAAACTACAGAAGGTTGTGCAATCTTTAGTGGAACAAATTGATGGTTTGACGCGGATTGCGAATGAGTTCTCGAATTTTGCCAAAATGCCCAACCCAAATGTTCAGGAAGTAGAATTATTGACCTTGATCGATGGAGTCGTGCAGCTGTTTGATCAGGATGATTCCAACAAAGTAGTCTTGCACAAAAGACAAGAGAAAATTGATGTAATTGCTGACAAAGACATGCTTATTCGAATCTTCAATAACTTGATTAAAAATGCCCTGCAAGCTGTTCAAGAAAAACCAGATGGTAAGGTTGAAATATATACTTCTGAAGGAGAAAGTTCGATTGAAATCGAAGTAAGAGACAATGGAAAAGGAATTTCTCTCGAAGAAAAACAAAATATTTTCATTCCATATTTTACAACCAAATCAGCTGGAACTGGCCTTGGTTTGGCGATGGTGAAACAAATGGTTGAACTTCATCATGGGACCATTCACTTTGAGTCCAGAGAAGGTGAAGGAACCAGTTTCTTTGTTGATTTTCCAAAAGCCTTTCACAAGAAATAAAAATGCTTTAAAAGTAGATTCTAAAATTAAAAATGCTGACGAAACAATATTATCCATCGATCAATTTACTCCGCGGAACTGCCGCTTTGATGGTTTGTTTGTTTCACTTTACTGGGTATACCGATCTCCATGGTCAACTTTTCGAAGAATCAACTTGGACTTTTCAACTCGGACAATATGGACTGAATGGGGTGTATGTATTTTTCG
>DDBE01000166.1:1746-6449 GCA_002332715.1 Flavobacteriales bacterium UBA2040 | reverse complement strand
GCGATTTTTGGCCAAAAGATGGGTGCGTATAGAAATACCGTACATTGCTTCGATGATTGCAGTATTGGTCGTTGGTTTTCTTTTTAGTTTGAAAAACAACGAACCATTTAGAATTGAAATTGCTCGTGTCTTGCATCACATCATCTATACCATCCCTTTTACCGAATTTGAATGGTACAATACCATTTATTGGACCTTGGCCATCGAGTTTCAGTATTATATTCTGATCGCATTGATGTTCCCTTTTTTGGTTGCGAAGAATGTTTGGATAAGATTAACAACGATCATTGCTTTTGGTGCATCAGCAATTTTATTGAAAGACACCAATCTTGTCTTCCACTTCGCACCCGTTTTTCTGATGGGGATGGTGCTCTTTTTATGGAAAACCAATAAGATGAGCTTGGAGTTATTTGCTTTGTTCATTGTCCTTCTTTTTGCCTTGACAATGTGGGTAAACGGACTTGAAATTGCTATTGCCGGTGTTTTGACAACCTACGTAATCGGCTTCGTTGAAATCAATAAGGAGATCTTCAATCGCTTCGGTGATATTTCCTATTCACTTTATCTTACGCACGGTTTAGTAGGCGGAAACGTGCTGTATCTTTTGAATCGATACACTTTTAACTACACACAAAGCTTCTTTTTAATACTTGGTGCGCTTGTGCTTTCATTGGTGGTGTCATATTTCTTTTGGAGATGGATAGAGAAGCCGTCGAAGGATATTTCAAAGAAGATAGAGAAACGTCAATAGAGAAAATAAAAAAAGGGCCTCGTTTAGAACGAGACCCTTTCATTTGGAAATTAATTTCCTTATTTCTTAATCAGTTTCTTCGTTGCAACACCGTCGTTAGAAACGATATTTACAAAGTAAACTCCAGCACTGAAATCAGCAGAGTTGATGTCCACAATGTGATCACCAGCTGTTTTGTTTCCTAATACCATTAAACTCATTTCTTTTCCGTCAACGTTCAACACAGTTACTGTTACGTTTTGTGCATTTGTCAAAGAGAAAGATAATTCGCTGTTTCCTGTTGTAGGATTTGGATATACTTCAGAAGCTGCAATTGAACCTGCTTTTTCATCAACACCCAAAGAAGGATCTAAATTCAATCTAACCCAAGGAGTATTTGTTGTATAGAACCATGTTCCACCTTCATCTTGGAAAAATGAAGTTTGAGGATCTGTAACTCCTGCTCTTGAAAGAACCAAATCACCTGTACTTACTACTACAGCTAAATAAGTTGTATTAGCAAACAATGGGTGTGCTGATGGAAATTTAACAGTTGTATTCGAATTTAACATACCTGGTGTTGAGAATACTGCAGCAGATTCTGTTTCATATATGAAATCACCTGATGTAGGATCAACACTGTATAATTTGACGCTGAACTCTGTTTGATTTGGAGTACCTGTAGCCAATCGAATATTGAATCCCCAACAATCAACGTCTGCCCAAATATCAAAAAGGTTACCACTTTCGTATCCTCCGTTTGCATTGGTTACCGTTCCGAAAGGAACATCCGTATCACGCGCATAGATAAAGTTGTTTATTGAAAAACTAACTGGGTTGATTGTTTGGTTTAACGGGTTGTCATCAATTGAATCGTGCGTGATTGCACCCGAAACAGTGTATGCACCAAGAGCAGTAGGGTTCAATTGTGCAGTAACTGTATCAGTAGTCAAAGAAGTTAAAGTAATTGGTGTACTTGAAGCTGTTAATGCTCCTGGAGTAGCACTAACTGTGTAAACTGCATTTTCTATATCATTCACACCGGACTTGTTAATTCCAGCATAATAGTCAATTGGAGCTACTTGTGTAATTGGAATTTGGTAGTATGCCAATCCAACAGTGTTGAAATAGCTAGTAGATACTGCAACGTCATTGTCAGCGTTAGAAGAAACTATTACGTCATCAATAAACCAACCATACGTGATGTAATCAATAGGGTCTGAAGAACCAGCAATGTTTGTTGTCCAGCTAAAGCGCACCCAAAGTTGAGTTGCACCTGATAAAAACGGTTTAAGGTTGATGTCCTCGATTGTTGGGTTCGGGTATGGAGATCCTCCACCTGTGCTCAAAACAGGGAAGCTCATGTTGTCACCAACTGTAACGAATGTTGTACCATCTGTAGAAATTTGAAATTCTTGAAGATCTCTAAAACGCGCACCATATTGTTGGAAACTCAATCTAACTTCATCATTATAGGCCGTGATATCGATTGGAGCAGCTGTTGTCATAGAGTAAACGACACCAGCAACCGAAGTTGAAGAAGATGGGCCGTTCCCAAGTTCTGCCATATTGCCATCTGACGTAGAATTCAAAGGGCTATTGAAATACCAACTGTTTTCCGTTGCGTTGATTGCCCAACCGAAACTTGCTGCAGTTTGACCGTCGTTGTCAATTGACCAATCAGCTGCTGTGCTGAAATCACTTGACCAAATCACGACTCCCGGAGCCTTTTGAGCAACATTGTTGTTTTTAACACCTTCCATGTGATCGGTGTTCAATTTTTGTAGTTCTGGCATTGCTTTAGGACGTGCAATTTGTCCATAAACCATTGATCCAAAAACCATTGCCGTAGCGATTAAATAGATTTTTTTCATAATTGAATTAAATTTTAAAGCGTAAATATATGAAGTTAATGTGTAAATGTTTGTGTGAAAAAATCGCTGATGCGTTAAATTTAAATAATTTATTTTTTTAGGTGTGGCATTTATCACGCATTTTGTGAATTGTCGCTAATTAGCAATTCGTTGCATCTTGATCTTGTAAAAAAGGCAAATCAGCCCGAATTTTTTGCAAGTCTTGGAATTCTAAAACAGTTGAAACGACTCCTTGTCCATTTGAAAAATCATTTAATTGATTTCCTAAGGCATTAAATACCGTTGAATCTCCAATATAATCCAATTCTTTCATGTCTTGGCCAACTCTATTTACAGCGGCAACAAAACACTGATTTTCAATAGCTCTGGCTTTTAGTAAAGTCCGCCAATGTTCACCTCGTTTGGCTGGCCAATTGGCTACAAACAATAAAATGTCGTATGCTGCAGAACCGTTGGAGGCATTCCAAAGGTTTCTATGAATTTCTGGGAAACGAAGATCGTAGCAAATTTGCAATTGTATTTTCCAACCGAGATAATCGATAATTTTTTGAGATTTTCCAGTCGTTATTTTTTCATGTTCTCCCGCCAAGGTGAAAGTTTTTCGTTTGTCGTAAAAGTCCAATTCACCAGTTGGACTAACAAATACACCACGATTGGTCGTTTCGCCATTTTCAATTATCATTAAAGACGTATAAATGGCAGCTTGTTTTTCTCTGGCTTTTTCTTTCAGCCAAATTATGCTTTCACTTGTTGCGAATGGTTCAGCAAGCTCGGTATTCATGGTAAATCCAGTTTGAAACATTTCTGGGAGAAGAATCAAATCAGGTTTTTCGATTCGGGCCAGCATTTCTTCATAAAGAGAAAAATTTGCTTTTTTGTCTTCCCAAACTTGGTCTATTTGAACGAGAGAAATAGTTAAATCTTGCATAGTTTTTCAGCGGCTTGAATTAATGTTTTATCTTCTTTGGCGAAACAAAAACGAATGATTTGCTGATCCGGATCGTCTTGGTAAAAAACGGAGGTCGGAATAGTTGCCACTCCAAAATCTTTCACCAAGTCTTTGACGAATTCTGTATCCTTTCCTTTCGATATTTCGCTGTATTCGGCGATTTGAAAGAAAGAACCTTCGCACGGAAGCATTTTAAATCGGCTGTTTGCCATGGCCTGCGCAAAAAGATCTCTTTTGTTTTGATACAATGATTTTATTTTGACGTAATCGGCTATTTTAATGTATTTTGCTATTACTTCCTGTGCTATCGAATTGACGCTAAACACCAAGAACTGGTGCACTTTCTTTATTTCTATCATCCATTTTTCAGGAGCAATGAGATACCCGATTTTCCAACCTGTGATGTGAAATGTTTTTCCAAAAGAGGAAACACAAATGGCTCTGTCACGAAGGGATTCTATTGACTTAATAGAAATGAATTCTTTCTCAAAAGTGATGCACTCGTATACTTCATCCGATAAAATTAGCAAATCTGGATACTTTTCACAGAGTGTTTCCAAAGCATTAAAATCATCCCTCGACCACAATGTTCCCATCGGGTTGTGCGGATTGTTAATGATTAGAAGTCGTGTTTTATGGTTGGTCGCTTCGTTTATTTTGTTCCAATCCGGTCGAAATCCGTCATTCAGATTTATCCGAATTGATTTTCCACCAGCCAAAGTTACTGCAGGTTCGTAGCAATCATACGAAGGATCGAGTTGCACCACTTCGTCACCGATATTGACCAGGGCTTGAATAGTCGTAAAAATGGCTTGAGTTGCCCCAGCAGTGACAAGAATTTCTTCATCAACGGAGAACTTCACACCATACGTGTCCAGATTCATTTCAGCAATCGCTTGTCGTAAATTCATGCTTCCCGGCATAGGTGCGTATTGATGAATAAGACTTGCTGCTTCGGTTTTAACAAGATTGTTCAGTTTCTCGTCAATCGTAAAATTCGGAAAACCTTGTGCCAAATTAATCGCGCCAAAATCATTCGCCATTTTGGACATCACGGTAAATATGGTCGTTCCTACGTGCGGTAGTTTGGACATTTTGGGGTTGTTTTTTATAAAAGTAGTTTTTTTTGGCTATTGGCTATTGGCTATTG
>DDBE01000166.1:0-1462 GCA_002332715.1 Flavobacteriales bacterium UBA2040 | reverse complement strand
GGCTATTGGCTATTGGCTATTGGCGGAGGCGAGTGATAAAACTATTCAGTCTTTTTTGTATTGAATGTACTTGTTCTATTAAGAAATTTGCCTTTTCAGTGGAGATTAAACGTCTATCGGAGGAAATTAGTAAAATGGTTTCGACCTCAAATACTGAGCCGATTGATATTTCTAAGAAACGGGCAAAATCTTTTTCACTTTTTCGTGACGCGCCTTCGGCAATGTTTAGTTTTATCGAAATTGAAGCACGATATAATTGTGATGTAAGCCCAAACCTCTCATCCGCAGGTAAGCTTGCCGTTTCATCATATATTAAATTGACAAATTCCCGACAATCTTACCAAACACCAAATTCTCTAAAGTTTCTCATATTATTGTGTTTTCTTATAAAAGTTAAGAAAAAAGGAAACGAATAAAAAACACACTCCGCCAACCGCCAAAAAGATTACATTTACACCATGAAAAAACTCCTCATTCCCGCACTTTTATTTTCCCTCATAGTTGTTTCCTGCAAATCGGCTCCAGAAGGATTCTGTGATTGCATGGAGAAAGGCAAAGAGCTGGACAAGCAAACGCAAATTGTTTTGCAGGGCGATGCTTCGATGGAAGTGAAAAAGAAAATGGTCGTAACTCGTAAAGAGAAGAAAAAAGTGTGTGCTCCTTTCGAAAATTCGAATGGAAATGAGACGAGAGAATGGCGAAAAGCGTGTGATTAAGCGTATGTCTAGTCTGCCGAAAAGGGTTTGAAAGGATCGAATCGGTCGATGGATTGAACTTCACGAATTCCCCCGTTTTCAACTCGAATTACTCTTCCTGGAAATTTCTCAACCATTGTCATGTCGTGCGTTGCCATAATTACAGCTGAACTTTCTTCATTCGCGACAGCCAAAAGCAATTGCATAATTTCTTCGGAAGTTTCAGAGTCTAAGTTACCTGTTGGCTCATCGGCTAAAATCAATTTCGGGCGATTCAAAAGTGCTCTTGCAATGGAAACTCGTTGTTGCTCACCTCCAGAAAGAGCATGGGCTTTAGTTTTCAATTTATGCTCAAGTCCAACCAACTTCAATACATCAACGGCTCTTTTTTTCATTTCAGTTTTACTCTTCCAACCCGTTGCGCGCATAACGAAAAACAAATTTTCTTCAACGGAACGATCGGTAAGCAATTGAAAATCTTGGAAAACAATACCTAGATTTCGACGAAGCATTGGGATATCAGACCGTTTTAGTCGCGCTAAATCGAAGCCCGCAATCGTTCCTTGTCCACCGCTCAATGGAACTTCACCGTACAAAGCTTTCAAAAAACTACTTTTCCCTGTGCCCGTTTTTCCGATTAAATAGACGAATTCTTTTTCCGCCAATTCAAATTGAATCTTATCTAAGATGAGTTCTTTTTGTTGGTGAATTTTTCCTTCGGATATTCGGATTACTTTTCCTTTGTCTGTTTCCATTGATGCAAAATT
>DDBE01000121.1:6022-7650 GCA_002332715.1 Flavobacteriales bacterium UBA2040 | reverse complement strand
GTTGTATAATAAACACGCAAAATCACAGTGCAAACCTTCGTCACGAGAAATCAACTCGTTCGAGAAAGAAAGTCCTGGCATCAATCCTCTTTTCTTCAACCAGAAAATAGCACAGAACGACCCTGAAAAGAAAATTCCTTCCACTGCTGCAAAAGCAACAAGGCGTTCAGCGAAATTCCCTTCATCGATCCAACGAAGTGCCCAATCTGCTTTTTTCTTCACACAATCCAACGTTTCGATAGCGTTGAACAAGTGGTTTTTCTCTTTGGTGTCTTTGATATAGGTATCAATCAAAAGCGAATACGTTTCAGAGTGCACATTCTCCATTGCAATTTGAAAACCGTAGAAGAATTTCGCCTCTGTGTATTGTACTTCACTTAAAAAGTTTTCGGCCAAGTTTTCATTAACGATACCATCAGAAGCAGCGAAGAATGCAAGAACGTGCTTAATGAAATGTTTTTCATCGTCGTTCAATTTGCTTTCCCAATCTACTAAATCTGGAGCCAGATCGATTTCTTCAGCCGTCCAAAAACTTGCTTCTGCTCGCTTATAAAATGACCATATGTCATCATGTTGGATAGGAAAGAGAACAAAACGATTGTTGTTTGCCTCTAAAATTGGTTCATTTACTTGTGCCATTTGTGTTAACGTTTTTTGTTCTAAATCAGAACGGACTTTATAGTTTCTTTTCTCGAAATTTATATACTTAAATCGATTTTCATCGATAAAACTTGCTTCAAAGAGAGCAACAACATCTAGTCTCGAGTTGGGTTACAAAAATTGTCATTTTTCTTCATTTTTACAAGGCTAAGCTTTCCACAATACTCCGACTTTATTAACATCGATGGGCTCTAGCCCACTGTTTACTTAACCTTAACTTTGTATTAACATTGTAGCTATAATTATCCACATACGTCAATTTGCGAATGTCAATAAATATTTATTTTAGCGTAATTGCTTCTGTTCGTGAGGAGTTACCTCTCAATCATAAAATTAATTTCTTCTTGGGGTATTGTCAAGCCAAAAATTTTGATATTTTAAACATCGAATTGTCGAAAGTTTTTTAATAAACTACCTCAACGCAAGTGATATGGGAGCTAAGGTAAAATCCAAACATTTTTTAAATAAAAACATGGAGAGTTTGGCGCATTTATTGTTCCCCAAAAAGTGTCTAATCTGCTCTACAGAACTAAATCGAAATGAAAACCACATTTGTCAAAATTGCGATTCTGAGTTGCCACAAATGTATCTTGCTGGGGGTGACACGACTAACCCTATACACAAGGTTTTTTGGGGAAGAGTTCAACTAGAACATGCATTTGCTTGGCTTTTTTACAACAATGAGCTTTCTACAAAGGAAATTCTTCACGCAATAAAGTACAAGGATAAACCTCAGTTGGCCCGAGCAATGGGTGAAAAATTAGGGGAAGCCATTTCGGATTTTGAGTGGATTAAAACGATAGATGCGCTCATTCCCGTTCCTATTCATCCCAAAAAGAAATTTATTAGAGGGTACAATCAAAGCGAAGAAATTGCCAAAGGGATGAAAGCCATTTTGAACATTCCGATTGACAATTATTTTTTGAACCGCAACCTGCATACGGATAGCCAAACTAAAAAAGGTCGTT
>DDBE01000121.1:5075-5712 GCA_002332715.1 Flavobacteriales bacterium UBA2040 | reverse complement strand
ACCAACATATTGCCATTATAGATGATGTTATTACTACTGGCGCCACAATGGAACGAATAATTCATCAAATCCAAGAAAAAAACCCCGACCTTCGCATTAGCGTAATTTCACTCGCTTTTGCTCAATAAATGAAACATTTTTTAATTGTCGGTGGTGGTGTGGCAGGATATTCCTTGGCCATCGCTTTGCTTAAGAAAAACACGAAAGTAACGGTTCTCGACAGCGATGAAAATCACGGTTCAGCAGTTGCTGCTGGTCAGATCAACCCCATGGTTTTTCGACGAATGAACAAAAGTTGGCGAGCAGATGAGTACATGCCTGTTGCTCGAAATTTTTATGAGGAACTGGAACATTTTTCTAAAACAAAAATTATCGTTGACAAGCAAATCCGTAGAATGTTTGCACATGATCAAGAGCGAAATGAATGGCTCAAACGGCAAGAACTTCCCGAATATAAAATGTATTTGGAAAAATTAAGCGACGCTGATATGAACTTTTCCAAAGCTATCAATATTTGTGGGTCGGGTCGGGTAAAACAAAGTTATTACGTTCACGCAAAGAATTTTCTTTCGGCTTGCCAGATATATGTTTCGAATCATAAAAATGGCGCATATCGAAAATCAAAGGTCAATCATTC
>DDBE01000121.1:0-4753 GCA_002332715.1 Flavobacteriales bacterium UBA2040 | reverse complement strand
TTTTGTGAAGGCTACAAAAATTTCGAAAATCCTTTCTTTAATTTTCTGCAAGTAGACTGTACAAAAGGACAACTGATTACCGTACGCACTGCTATCTACGAAGAAGAATCGCTCAACAGGAAATGCTTTGTAATGCCTAGTAGCAATGGTGAATACAAGGTTGGTTCAACGTATGAATGGAATCAGCCTAATGTTGAAATTGATGACGAAGCGAAAGAGCTTTTACGTAGTAATTTGGCCTCTCTAATTTCGGAACCTTTTGAAATAATCGATCAAATTGCGGGTATTCGTCCAACCGTAAAAGACCGTAGGCCAATCATGGGAGAACACCCTGACCATTCTGGATTGTATATTTTCAACGGTCTTGGTGCCAAAGGGTATCTGATGGCTCCACTTTTGGGGCAGGAATTGGCTGATTTTATTCTAACCGGCGCGGAATTAGACAAGGAAGTTCGTCTCACTCGTTTCAAAAAGAAGTGTTAATCTTTCTGAATTCCTGCAGGAATTGTCTTCCATGGTAAGTAATTCCTTAACTTTGCCTCTAATAAACAATTAGAGATTTTAAAACACATAGATATGTACCCACCAGAATTAGTTGCGCCCATGAAAGAAGATCTTACATCAGTAGGATTCAAAAGCTTGACAAGTGCAGAAGAAGTAGACAATACCTTAAAAAATAGCGTAGGAACTTTATTAATGGTTGTAAATTCCGTTTGCGGTTGCGCAGCTGGAAATATGCGCCCAGGTGTAAAGCAGTCTGTAACAGGTGACAAAAAACCATCTAATTTGACCACTGTTTTTGCAGGAGTTGATGGAGATGCTGTTGCTCAAGCACGTAAATATTTCTTGCCTTACCCTCCAAGTTCGCCATCGATTGCGTTGTTTAAAGATGGACAATTGGTTCACTTTTTAGAGCGGCACCACATTGAAGGAGGAACAGCTCAAATGATTTCAGATAATCTACAAGAGGCTTATAAACAATTTTGCTAGTCGTTTTTAATCAATTATAATCCCGTTTTGGAGTTTCCAGATCGGGATTTTCATTCAAATAAACCTCATATGAAAAACTTGGTTCATCTTTATAAAACCAAAACTAAGTTGATTTCATGACGTGGTTTTGAATTATATAAAAGCTTACTTTCCCTGTTTAAACAGGAGTCCCCCGCTCTGAACTTCTCCGACAGTTTTGCTCCAGCAGCACTTACCCATTGATCTATAAAATTGACAATTCCTGTTTCTCCGCAATACTTGGATTGATCCTTAAGTTGATTAATGACGTAAAAACAATGAGAATTATAACGTTTTCTCTAAAAACAACTTAGTTGAACAAGTAATACTCCGCCTCAAACAGAGTCTTTTTCGTTAACGATTTCTTCCCCCCTCTGTTCTGATAAATCGTGTTTTGTACTTCATAAATTCAAATAACAAAGCCCGTCACCAAATACTGGTGCGGGCTTTGTTAAGGTTATATTCACTTATTCTAATTTTTGTACCCAAACCGTCGGGTATTCCGCATATTGTTTTCCTCTCTCTACCATTGCTGGCTCTCTATCTGGTGAATAATACATATATACCTCTCGAACTTGAAGGTTTGAATTGTACAATAACTTCGTGTTTTTGTTACCTTTTGCAATGCTGGCATTTTTCCAATTGATGGCATTTTCTTCTACACCAAATGCTCCAACCACAACGTAGTACCCTTTTGGTGGAGTCGCTCCATTTTCATCGGCAAAGTCAATTGCTTGTGCCGTTCGAAATGTATTTCTTACCGACTGTGCCGTTGGCGTTCCATTTGTTTGGTTTTGCACACCATCCATTCTCGAATTGTTCGAACCCCCAGAATTTGCTTTGCTTTTTTCTAATTCTTTGATTCGGTCTTCAAGCTCTTTTTGTTTTTCCAAAAGTTCTTCGTTGACTTCCGAATTATCTCCTTGATTTTCTAAATCTTCTTCCAATCTTTCAAGTTCTTTCTGAAGTTTTTTGTTCAATCCTTCTTGCTCTTTCCATCGGTTACCTATTTGATAAGACAAAATAAGTTCCGATGATCTTTGCGAATACAAATTCACCGCACCCAAGGTAAAATCATGTGCATAGCCAACCGAGAAACCTTGGTAGCGGACTCCTGCACTAAATGCAACGGCATACGTATTGTGGTAAGTAACACCAATCCATCCAATTTTATCGCTTTCGATAACTGCAGAAACATCCCATTGAACAGGCGCTCCATTTACGGCTCTGACGACAAACAATGGGTAGAGTCGTGCCGATTTACTGTTATTTAAATCTATGTCATATTTCAATGAACCTCTAAAGTGACGCAAAGTATTGTAGTTTAAAATATCATCGTTACTTGTTACAATAGTTGGATTATTTGAAAGCAATTGAGGAACTGCAACGCCTAGTTGAAATCCTTTTAGGTGCAATACTGCTCCAAATTCACCATTCAACGCTGTTCTGTTTTGACTTAGGTTTCCAAAAAGAATCGGATCATTAAAATCGATTACTTTGGCTTTAGCCATATCGACTGTAAAGTTTTGGACACCAACTCCTAACCCTAGCCTCAATCCTGAGTTATCGCCAAATTTTGCATTGTAGACAAAATTTCCCATTCCACTAGACATAGACAAGATATCCGTTTGGTCATGAAACCCGATAAAAGCCAGGCCAATTTTTCCCTCTTTCCCCCCTCCTTCAACGGATAGGTATGTGGTTTGTGGGCTTCCTGCTACTCCGGTCAGCATACTTCGGTGAGAAGCAACGACATTTGTCATTCCTCTAAACCCTGAATATGCAGGATTTATGGTCATCATATTTTGATGATATTGACTACTCAAAGATAATTGCTGAGAAAAACTGTTCTCAGAAATAAGGATCGTGGCAATAAAAAGTATTGGATAAACTATTCTCATAATTCCTTCTATTTTTGGTTTCGTAATATTGTGATAGGACCTCTTAGTATTTTCGTTCCTTGTTCAATGTTGATTAAGTAATAGTATGTCGCTTCAGGCAGTGGTTTACCATTATAATTTCCATCCCACGTGCCATTATATTCGAATTGGTTAAAGACTATTTGACCTTCTCTATTAATAACGGTTACCTCATTGTTTGGAAAAGACGCTAAAGCTGGTATTTGCCAAGTTTCATTGAATCCATCACCGTTCGGGGAGAACAAGTTTGGAATATAAACATTTGATGTGTCGGACAATGTGGAATCAATCGGCGTAAATGTACTGACCACTAATATTTTTCCAACCAATGAGTTAACGTCACAATCACCAGCAAATTCTACTACATAATAAAAGGCTCCTGTGTCAATCGGTGTTCCAGAGAGGGTTAATAAGTTGGGTATTCCAGGGGTATATGTAACTATAATACCTGGCGGCAAATCCGACACCATAACGGGTCCACCAACGCTATATATAACTTCTGAAATTGGTGTATTTACAAGAACCGTTTGGTCATTTGTATATGGAGGCGAAACCAATGCAATTTCAACATTCAATACAGTAATACTTCCATTTAGGGTGTCGTTCGGACAAACGCCGCCAGAGGAAACAACTTGATAGTTTGTCACTCCAACGTTAATTGGCGACCCAGTGATAATCAGTGAGTCTCCGCTCCAAGAAGAACTCACGCCAATTGGTAGACCCGTTACGACAGCTGTGTCAGCAGCGCTAAGTAAAACATAAACAATAGAAACAATAGGCTCTCCTTCACAAAGAACTTGCGCATTCGTTCCAACAGCAGAAACTATGGCCAAACCAGCTGAATCAGCTATGGATAATAAGCCGTAAGCCGAATCGGCAACACAACCATTTCCTGTTGTATATACCGTAAACGGATAATCTCCAGAAGAAGTCGCTGTACCAAAAATAATTAGTGAATCTCCCTGAACCGTTGAGCTAATCCCGGCAGGCAAAGTCGAAGGCAAAACGAAAGCTCCTGTAGCATCACTAAATGTATAAATAACGGAGTCAATAGTCGAGTTTAAACACCAGGTTTGTGTATCCGTTGCAGCAGCAGAAGCCAATATAATTTGTGGGTTTAATCCGCTCAGACTAATAAGTAATGTATCGTTTGGACAAAATCCGCCTGCTGCAACCACACCAAAATTAAACCCGCCAACACTCGCTGGAGTTCCTGAAATGAACAATGAATCATTTGAAAACCCTGAGGTTAATCCAGCAGGCATGTTGATAACATACGCAGTATCCGCACCACCTGATATTTGATAAATTATCGAATCTATAGGTGTTGCACAAATCAATTGACTGTCCGTTCCGGTTGCAGAAATAAGGTTGAATCCTATCTCATCCGAAATATTGATTTGTCCAAAAGCACTGTCATTGGGACAAGTTCCTCCATATGCGATAACTGTATAGTCGGTCAAGCCTGTCGTTAAGCCGGCGCCAAAAATTACAATAGAATCGGTTTGGATATTAAAATTCACTCCTGCGGGCAAGTTAATGACCGTGGCTCCAACAACAGCGCCACTATATTGATAAATGATAGTGTCAATCGCCGTATTCAAACAAACTTCTTGAGTATCAGAAACAAGAGCGGTGATTAATGTCAAAACCGGAGCTTGTTCCACAGTAATAGCGCCCGATAGTGAGTCCACTCCACACGCTGAACCTGTTGTGTAAACTGTATAATTGTAAACTCCCGGAGCAGATGCCGTGCCAGTAATTGTGAATACGTTCGGTGTAAAAGACCCTGTTATACCAAGTGGTAATCCGACAACAACAGCTCC
>DDBE01000213.1 GCA_002332715.1 Flavobacteriales bacterium UBA2040 | reverse complement strand
AGAATTTGTACACACATCCTTGCTTTCGAAGGTGAATCAGAAGTGGTTTGGTTCGAAGGAAGTTATACAGAATACGAAGAAAACAGAAAGAAACGTTTGGGCGATAATGCACCGAAGAGAATTCGATACAAGAAATTAGTAAAGTAAAAACGAAAAAGAAATTCGAAGCCTACGGCATTTTCTAAACGTCGCTTCACTTGTTCAATTTGAAGCGCTGAAGCGCATTCTGAAAACGAATGTCGAAGACTTCGAATTTATTATATGCCGCAAGGCTTCAAATTAAAAATTATGACAATAAACGAAATAGAACCAAAAGCACTTTGGAAGCACTTTGCAGATTTAAATGCTGTTCCAAGACCTTCGAAGAAAGAAGAACGGGTTATTCAATTCATGGTAGATTTTGGGAATGGACTTGGCTTGCAAACAGATGTTGACGCAATTGGCAATGTTATCGTCAAAAAAGGTGGACAAGCTGGATTGGAAAACGCCGCTCCGATTATTATGCAAAGTCACTTGGATATGGTGCACCAGAAAAACAACGACACGGTTTTCAATTTCGACAAGCAAGGAATTGACATGTTTGTAGATGGTGACTGGCTGAAAGCGAAAGGAACAACTCTTGGAGCGGATAATGGGATTGGAGTAGCGACGATTATGGCGCTTTTATCTTCGACAGATATTCCACATCCTCCGATAGAGGCAATGTTCACTATTGACGAAGAAACAGGGATGACGGGAGCGATGCAATTGGATCCGAGTTTTTATACGGGTAAAACATTGCTGAATTTAGACACTGAAGACGATGACGAATTGTCTATCGGTTGCGCTGGAGGAATCGATACGAATACAACGTATGATTACGCTCTAGTTGAAATGGAGAGAGAACATTTATCATATAAATTGACGGTAAATGGACTGAATGGCGGTCATTCAGGAATGGATATCGACAAAGGTCTGGGGAATGCCAATAAGTTGATGAACAGAGTGTTGTATCACTTGCGCTCATTTGTAGACATGCATTTGGTTGAATTTGACGGAGGAAGTTTGAGAAACGCGATTCCACGTGAGGCGACTGTTTCTTTAGCTGTATTGAAAGATGACAAAGGTTCGTTTGAAACAGAATTCAATAAGGTCGCTGAAATCATGAAAACTGAGTTTAAAACGGTTGAACCTAAATTGAATATATCATTCGCTGAAAATGGTGTTGCCTCAGGAAAGGTAATGTCGACGGCTGATTTTGTTAAAATTACCAACACGATTTACGCTTTGCACAATGGTGTTTTTAGAATGAGTCCAGATATTGCAGGATTGGTAGAAACTTCGTCTAGTTTGGCGCGAGTGATCGTTAAAGACGGAAAATTCATTACTCAATCTTTGCAAAGAAGCAGCGTAGAAAGTACAAAGGACGATGTGGCGAATACAATTCGTGCTTCTTTCGAAAACATGGATTGTGCAGTTGTTCAAGCAGGCGACTATCCCGGTTGGCAGCCCAATAGAGATTCGAAGATTTTGAATGTTATGGCTGATTTGTACCGTGAAATGTTCAAAGAGGAACCACAGATTAAAGCTTGTCATGCAGGTTTAGAATGCGGTATTCTTGGAAAGCATCTTCCAGACGTAGACATGATTTCTTTTGGTCCAAACATACGTGGAGCGCATTCTCCAGACGAAAAAGTTCAGATTAGTTCGGTTCTAAAATTCTGGAGTTACTTGTTGGCGACTTTGACAAAATTGAATTAATGAACAATCTTGACATGGTTTCTTTAGCAAATGCGAAGATGCCCTATGGAAAATATAAGGATAGGCTTTTGGTACATATACCAGAAGCCTATTTGGTTTGGTATAGTCAAAAAGGGTTTCCGAAAGGGAAGTTGGGTGATCAATTGGCCGTGATGTTGGAGATAAAAATGAACGGATTGGAAGATTTAATCTATCCATTGATAAAAAAATAGAAAAAAATCAATAAAATTTTATATCTGATATTGAATGAGTTAAGCCAATTTTTCGAGTTTGACATTCTTTGTTTCTTGTTGTTGGTGTAACCCAAGATAGGAGTTGCCGTAAACGAAGCTTGTAAGTTTTAAAAATTAGAATATGCAAGCGACAAAATTTAAAATGATGAACAACAATGTAAAGACGGCACAGTTCAGATTGCAACAACACAGAGAGATGGGACAGTTTTCCAAGTTATCTATAATTGATGTTGCGAACTTACTTGACATGATTAATACAGCGGAGAGTTATTCTAAACCGAGCACTCAGCCCACGATATTTCAATCCATAGGATTCAACTAATTAAAGATTTCATAGTTTTAGTTTAGGTTTGGGTGGATTAAAAAAAGGAAGAACGAAAAGGTGTTCTTCCTTTTTTTTTGTGCCTATAAATTAAATTTGTTGTTTTCTTCAAAAGTAAATTTCATCACCCTTCTTTATGGACTTTCTTACTTTTAAAAATATGTAAAAGGCAAATATCAAAAATGAAACGGTTATTATGGATCCTAGAATTGGATTCATATAATTAGAGCTAGAAAACGGTTTTTCAAATTCACCATGCGGATTGGTGCCAGGAGTCGGTATGTTTCTGATCTGACGTCTATCGTTGCGATTCTCTTTTTCAAAACTATCTTCTATTTCGTTGAGATTTTTTTTTAGCTTTATCCTGATTGACAGTTCTTTCTTCTTCAATCGCATCGACTAAAGAGTCCAACCTTTGTTTCGTTATTTTATTAGAGCCAATCGCTTGGAACATCAATAAAACAAACCCTATTAAAATTAATCTGAACATTTTAGCTCTTAATCACTCCACTGCCAATCAATTGTTCACCATCGTACCAAGCTGCAAATTGCCCTGGCGTGATTCCGCGTTGTTTTGTATCAAACAAAATATAAATCCCTTTTTCTTTACGAATTAGAGTCGCTGGTTGATCTGCTTGACGGTAACGAATACGAAGCTCGTATCGTCGTGTTTCACCAATTTCCATTGCTTTTTTCGGCTCGATATAGTGAATGTCAGCTTCATCAATAAATAAAGCCCAACGGTTCAAGCCTGGATGCTCGTCGCGTTGACCCGAATATACCACGTTTGCATTTGTATCTGTTTGCAGCACAAACGATGGCTCTGGACGACCACCAATTTGAAGTCCTTTTCGTTGGCCGATGGTATAAAAATGGGCACCTTGATGCTCTGCAACCTTCAACCCTTGCTCTTGTGAATAAGAAAATGGGGTAGAAAGTTCTTCGACATGCTCTAAATCGACGGGAATTGTTTCGTAATCAGCAAAGACAGGTAAATTGGCTGGCAATTCCAAAACGGGTCCATGTTTCACTTTCAATTGTTGTTGCAAAAATGTCGGCAAACTAATTTTACCCACAAAGCACAATCCTTGCGAATCTTTTTTGTCGGCCGTAAATAATCCAGCTTCGGATGCTAATCTTCTAACTTCTGATTTTTGAAGTTCACCAATCGGGAACAAGGCTTTTGCCAATTGTTCTTGCGACAATTGACACAAGAAATAACTTTGGTCTTTTCCAGGATCTAATCCTTTTCCTAAGCTAAATGTACCGTCATCATTATCAATCTTTTGACAATAGTGACCTGTAGCAACATAATCAGCTCGTAAGTCCATCGCAGCCTTCAAAAAAACATCAAATTTTATCTCACGATTGCACAAAACATCCGGATTCGGCGTTCGTCCGCTTTCATATTCACGGAACATATAATCGACAATTTTATCTTTGTATTCGGCACTTAAATCGATGACCTGAAAAGGAATTCCGAGTTGATTCGCAATTAGCAAGGCGTCGTTCGAATCATCAATCCATGGACAGTCATCCGAAAGTGTAACTGATTCATCGTGCCAGTTGCGCATGAACATACCAATCACTTCGTACCCCTGCTCTTTTAAAAGTAAGGCAGTAACAGAGGAATCAACTCCTCCCGAAAGACCAACAACAGCACGTTTTCCTTGCATAGTGTAAAATTACGGAATTCTATGTCTTAAAATGGAGAGATTTGGTCTGTTATTTGTATTCTAT
>DDBE01000065.1:2889-4958 GCA_002332715.1 Flavobacteriales bacterium UBA2040 | reverse complement strand
GTTGTATTGCCAGTTCGGCATACCTGCCTTTTTCGCATTGTCTCGAGTTGTCTCGAGTTCTTCCGATGTGTCAAAAGCGTAATATGCTTTGTCGTTTTCGATAAGCTCCAAAGCAAATGGTTTATATAAATGCATGCGTTCCGATTGAACATATGGACCATATTCACCCCCTAATCCTGGACCCTCTGTTGGCATAATTCCTGCCCACTCCAAAGAGTCCGTAATGTATTTCTGTGCACCAGGAACAAAACGATTTTGGTCGGTGTCTTCGATACGGATAACAAACGTACCCTTGTGTTTTTTAGCAAATAGATAGTTGTACAAAGCCGTTCTCACACCACCAATATGCAAAGGACCTGTTGGAGAAGGAGCGAATCGTACACGAACGTTTTCTGACATGTTCAGTTTTTTCGGCAAAGATACGTATTTCAATGTCAATCAAAAGAATTGATGGCTTGTTAATATTTTCAAAGTATTTGCGTTTTTAGGGTGTATTGTCCTATCTTAGGCAGTTAAATTAAAGAGTAAAATATGTCGGCTTTTGACCGCTTACTGGAACAAATAGATTCTTTCATCCGAAAGCACTACAAAAACGAAATGATAAAAGGACTCATTTTGTTTGTTGGTGTGCTCCTTGGTTCCTTCCTTTTAGTTACTGGTTTGGAATACTTTGGTCACTTCAATTCCTACGTTAGAGGCTTTTTGTTCTTCAGTTTTATTGGTGTCAATCTATATATCTTTATTCGTTACTTTCTTTCGTCTTTACTGAAGTTGAACTCGTTTGGTAAAAGAATTAATAGGTCCCAAGCCGCGGGCATTATTGGTCGTTTCTTTCCGCAAATATCAGATCGCCTATTGAATACGTTGCAGTTGAATGAGCAAGGCAACGTCGGAAATTTCGAATTGATTAGAGCAAGTGTCGTTCAGCGATCTAACAATTTGGGCGCTTTTAATTTTGGTTCAGCCATTGATTATATAGAGAATAAAAAATACGCCAAGTGGTTAATTCCAGTTTTTGTCCTTCTTTTAGGGGTGGCTATTTTAGCCCCGGGCATTTTAACCCAAGGAACAGAAAGAGTCGTTAACTTTAAAGAACAATTTACCCCAATTGCACCTTTTTCTTTCAATGTAAAGAATGCAAATATGGTTGTAGAAGAAGGCCAAGATGCTGAAATAGAAGTGCAATTGGCGGGAAACTCTATTCCAGATAAAATTTATTTAAATTCTGATCAAGGGAAATTCTTGATGACGTGGAAATCGAAAAGCGAGGCGACGTTTTTATTGCCAAAGATTACACAAAAAACCAATTTCTTTTTTGAAGCAAATGAATTCTCATCTGAGACATATGCAATAAAAGTATTGCCGAAATCGGCTATCGGAAAACTTACGGCGAATATCGTTTACCCAAGTTATTTAGGTCGAGCTCCTGAATCAGTTCAAAACGTCGGTGATTTGAGTGTGCCTGAAGGTTCAATTGTAGAATGGTCTTTCCTTACGAAGAACACAAAAAAAGTGATGGTTTCTGACGGAAACAAAACAGAAACGTTCACAACCGATGGTTTCAAGTATAAAAGAAGCTTTCGAAATGATATGGGAATTCTGGTGCGACT
The DNA here is from genome assembly GCA_002332715.1 of Flavobacteriales bacterium UBA2040. Taxonomy (GTDB): domain Bacteria; phylum Bacteroidota; class Bacteroidia; order Flavobacteriales_D; family Crocinitomicaceae; genus UBA2040. The sequence goes on along the minus strand of DDBE01000065.1, from coordinate 3,348 downwards.
TCAAAACAAACAAAGCAATAAGATTGACTCGTCTAGAATGAATATTACTGTTGTTCGAGATGCGAATCCAAACATTGCGGTACGCGAGGTGAAAGACACAGTTAGTGACGGCTTGAGATTCTTCACCGGAAATATTTCGGATGATTATGGATTGTCTGCTTTAACGTTTGTCTATAGAATTATTTCGAAAGAAGGTAAATCTAGAGAAGAACGAATGTCTGTTTTATCTCCAAAAGGAACGGATTTTCCTTTTGATTTTGCTGTTGACTTTAGAAGAGAAAACCTTAAGATTGAAGACCGGGTAGAATATTACTTTGTGGTGAGCGATAACGATGGGGTTAATGGAAGTAAATCGACCAGAAGTCAGGTATTTACTTATCAGTTGCCTTCACTGGAGGAGCTAAATGAGGATCGCGAAAAAGATCAAGAGAAAACGCAAGAAGACTTAGCGAAACTATT
>DDBE01000065.1:0-2543 GCA_002332715.1 Flavobacteriales bacterium UBA2040 | reverse complement strand
GCTGATCACATGGAGCTCCAAAAATCCTTACAGAACCTTCAACAGAATATGGAGAAGAGTGTTGAGGAGAAAAACCAATTGTCGGAAATAGACAAAGAGCTTCTCGAAAAGCAAGCACAAATTGACGAGTTATTGAGCGAGCTGATGGATGACGAAATGATGGAGCTCCTTAAGAAACTAGAAGAGTTAATGATGGAGCAAAACAAGGACGAGATGCAAAAGCAACTCGACAACCTTGAACAGAATACAGAGGACAAGAACAAGCAATTGGATAGAAGTCTGGAGATGTTGAAAAAGCTGCAGGTGAATGAAAAGATTGACGACATAGAAAAGGAATTGAAAGCCTTAGCTGAGGAACAAAGAAAACTGGAGGACGACACCAGTAAAGACAAAATTACCGCAGAAAAGGCCAAGGAAAAACAAGATGAGTTGAATAAGAAGTTCGATGACATTAAAAAAGATTTAGAGGAAATGAAGAAGCTGAACGAGGAGCTTCAGCGTCCTATGGATATAGATGACCAGAAACAAATGCAAGAGAAAATCTCTGAGGAGATGAATGAGGCTTCTGGTGAGCTTGAAAAGAATAAGAAAAGCAAAGCCTCTGAAAAGCAGAAACAATCGGCTGAGGACATGGAAAAGATGGCTGAGGAGTTAAATAAAAGTCAAGAGGAAGCCAATGCTGAACAAGAAGGAGAGGACATGGATATGCTTAGACGGATTCTTAAAAACTTGATGACACTGAGTTTTGATCAAGAAAATCTAATGAAAAAGTTTGCTTCAGTAAACGATAGCGACCCGATGTATAAGAAGTTTGGTCGAATGCAAAGGGCGATAGTTGACGACACGAAACAAGTTCGAGATTCTTTAGAAGCGTTGGCAAAACGACAACCGAAAATCGCTTCGTTTATTGACAAAGAATTAAATGATATTGCAGTTAACCATGATTTAGGTTTGGAAGATATCGATGAGCACAGAACAAGAGAGCTTGGTCAACATCAACAATTTGTCATGACGGGCTACAATAATCTGGCTCTTTTGCTAAATGAAAGTTTGCAATCTATGCAGGCTCAGGCGCAGCAAAACAGCAAGCCGGGCGCTGGAGAATGTGAAAAACCAGGAGGAAAAGGTCAGCCAAAACCAGGACAAGGGAAGCTTGGAAATAGTGATATGAAACAAGCCTTAAAGAAACAGCTTGAGCAAATGCAAAAAGGCAAAAGTCCTGGAGGAACGAAGCCAGGTGATCAACCCGGAATGGGAACGGATGGTCAGGGAGAAGGAATGATGCCGGGCGGAATGTCAAATAAGCAAGTGGCAAAAATGGCGGCTGAACAATCTGCTATACGAAAGAAATTACAAGAATTACGCGACCAACTAAACAAGGAAGGTCGAGGCGAAGGAAACAAGTTGAATCCGCTTATTGATGAGCTGGAGAAACAACAACAAGAATTGTTGAACAAGAACTTTTCACCAGAAATGATTCAACGACAAAAGAACATTTTGACACGATTATTAGAGAGTGAAAAGGCACTGATGGAAAGAGGCTTCGAAGAGAAACGTGAATCTCAAAGTGGAAAAGATAAAGTTTTGGGTAACCAAATACGGTTTGAGGAGTATAACAAAGAAAAATTAAAGCAAGTAGAGCTGCTAAGATCTGTTGACCCCGTTTTTAGGAAATACTATAAGGACAAAGCAAATCAATACTTTAATTTGTCAATGTGATGGAAAGTATGAAGGAAGGATTCAATGTTATTGAGGAGATTAAAGTACCCTCAAGTTTCGAACACTTAAGTAAAATCGAAGGGTTAATTGACCGTTCTTGTGCAACAGCAAGCGTAAGTGAAGACAATTATGGGAACGTTTTAATTGCGGTAACCGAAGCGTTTAATAATGCGGTCGTTCATGGTAATAAGAACGATGATTCGAAAACGGTGAATTTACAGGTTGGTCATACGGACGAAGAACTTTGTTTTGTTTTGCAAGATGAAGGAACAGGTTTTGATTACGAGAATGTGGCTGACCCAACTGCGCCAGAAAACATTGAAAAGGAGAATGGTAGAGGAATTTATTTGATGAGACACCTAGCGGACTTGGTTGAGTTTGAAAATGAAGGTCGTGAGGTAAGTATATTTTTCAAAAAGAATGATTGATTTTACTTGGTCGAAAGGCTTCCGTTTTGAAATAAATAGTACTCAAGTTGATTTGTGGATTGAAGATGTGGTTGCCCAAGAAGGAAAAACTTTGGGTGATGCGGCAGTTGTTTTTTGCAGTGATGAAGAGCTGCTAGAAATGAATAGGCAGCATCTAAACCACGATTTTTACACCGACATAATTACGTTTGATTACACTAAAGATAATGTTGTGTCAGGCGATTTATTTATCAGTGTTGACAGAGTTAAGGAGAACGCAGAGGATCGTTCCTTAGAGTTTAACATAGAGTTGAATCGTGTTGTAGTTCATGGTTTTTTGCACCTTTGTGCTTATGGTGACAAAGGTGATGATGAGGAAACGATGATGCGAAACAAAGAAGACTTTTATTTAAACAA
>DDBE01000197.1:23232-26280 GCA_002332715.1 Flavobacteriales bacterium UBA2040 | reverse complement strand
ATAAAATGGACTTTCAATGTCTTTGATGTGATTTATTGGTTCTGTCGCATCTACCAAATTTAAGCGATTTCAACTGATAAAACCCAAATGTTACAAAATAAATTTAATTGAAAATCAGCACTTTAGTTATTTATCTGATTCCATTTTTCATAAAGAAAAGCAACAAAACATCCACAGTGATTATCATGGATCTAATCTAAAGGACAGAGCCGTTTTATCTTCGTAAAATAACCTAACCAACCAGTTTTAATTTAATACATCAAACTTTTTTTAGACGAATTTCTCCATCCAGCCTGGTTTTCATAGTCTACGAAATATATTTTCAAATCAGCCTGATTCTCATATTTTACAAAATACACCTTCTTTTTTGCTTGGTTTGAATATCCTGTAAAAAACCACTTGCCATCATTATTGCCTGCTTGGTTTTCATATTTCACTTTGTAAACTTTTAGGTCGGCTTGATTTTCGTATTTAACTACAAAAACTTTTACATCTGCTTGATTTTCATAATCAACAGAATATACTTTTTGAGCATTTACAAAACTAAACGTAAATAATATTGTCGCTAAAATCAGTAATTTTTTCATAATATATGTTTCGATTTTTACCTAAATTATAAAAAAAAACCAACAATTAATATGAATGTTAGATTTTTTGTTGAGGAATTAAAACTAATTATTTCCCTATGTCACAACAAATTCATTTCTATTTCGTGGTGTGGTATTCTTTCAGCTTTCTGTATCTGTTCCATTAATTGTAAATACCTTATAGTTGGTTTACCTACATAAGCTTTTTATAACTGGCTGTATAGTTCATCTGTTCTGAAATACGCCCCTAATGTTTTATCCAGTTGTCTGAGTTTTCCATCATTACATTATCTTTGTTGACATGATTAAACATGCTCTGCCAAGAATTCTTTTTCTTCTGAAACTAATCGTCTTTTGGATATTAGTGTTTCATGTCATGCGTATTTTGTTTATTATACACAATGCCGGAAAAGTATCAGATGCAGGCTGGGGTGAAGTCGCTAAAGCTTTTATCTATTCGTTTCGATTGGATTTAACGACAGCAGCCATTCTTTCGATAATACCATTCATCCTTTACACCATATGGAAAGCCTCCGCAAGTAATATTTTAAAAATTGTTTTTAAAATCGTTTTGGCTTTTCTTGTCACAGTCGTGGTTCTGCTATCCGCGGGAGAAGTCAATGTTTATCCTGAATGGAACCATAAACTTAGTGGCAGGGTCTTCACGCATCTAGCGAATCCTGATGAAGTTGGTCGAACGGCAAGCTGGAAGATGGTCTTTTGGTTTAGTTTGTATGGAATTTTAGGGCTAATTTCCTCGCTATATTTGTATAAAAAACTTTTCAAGCAAGACGTCAGAGAGGAATTGGATAGAAATTGGTCGGCAGCCATTCCAACAATTTTGGTATTCATCCTTTTTACTCCTGTTCTATTTATTCTTGCCCGGGGTGGCTTACAACCCATTCCAATCAATATAGATGCAGCATACTACAGCAGTGGGAAAAACGCAAGTGTCGCCAATGATATTAGTGTGAATACAACTTACAATTTTGCGAAAAGTTACCTGTTGCACAACCGAAACAATTTGGATGATATTTTCCCTATTATGGATTACGATAAAGCATTATCAATCAAGAAGATATTGTATTCTACTGAAAGTGATACTCTAATAAAAATTTTATCCAATAAGCGTCCCAATATTGTTTTCGTGGTTCTTGAAGGATGGTCGGCAAACGCTATGAAATCATTGACGCATGTGGATGGAGTTACACCTCATTTTGACGAACTCACGAAGCAAGGCGTTCTTTTCTCTAAGTTTTATGCCAACGGGGGAACATCAGAAATTGGAAACGGAACTATTTTCGGTGGATTTCCAGCGCTTCCTGAAATTTCAATGTCCATGCAACCCGGTAAACACAGGAAACTTCCTTCAATGAACGAAGACTTGAAAAAGTTAGGGTATTATTCTGGTTACGTTTTTAGTGGTGACTTGAAATATGGAAACATTGGTAGTTTCTTTACCGACCATGGTTTTGACAAGGTCGAAGATGAAAATGACTTTCCGAGAGACTTGGAGCGCGGGAGGTTGAACTATTATGACGAAGATTTATACAAGTTCTTCTTAAAGAACATCAATTCTACCAAAGAACCATTTTTGCAAGCCGCTTTTACTGGAAGTACTCATTCGCCTTATGATTATCCAAAACGTACAAATCAGACGTACAAAGGCCGAGAACAAGAATACATGAACAGCATGATCTACGCTGATGAGGAATTGCACAAATTTCTTCAGAAATGTAAAAATGAAAAATGGTATAAAAACACCTTATTTGTTCTGGTTTCCGATCACGGCCATACCACTCCTGAGCAAAACGACCCCAATCAAGGCAGTTATTTCCATATTCCCCTCTTGATGTTTGGTGAGGTGATTAAACCTGAGATGAGAGGGCAAAAAATAGATATAATTGGAGGGCAAAACGACATTGTCGCTACCCTTTTTGGACAAATGGGAATCGATGCTTCGAATTACCCTTGGAGTAAAAACCTTTTGAATCCAAGTGCGAAATCATTTGCTTTACACACCGTAAATAGAGGTTACGGTTGGATTTCAAAAGAAGGAAATTTCAGTTATAATCTTGACGTAAAAAGACATTTAGATCAAAACTATTCACCTGAAGATCTGAAAAAGCAATCCGTTTTTTGTCGGGCGTATCTTGTCGAATTATACCGACAATTTAAGGCTTTATAAAACTGTATTTCACCGATTCCAAAAACAAACGTAGAATTAGTCGAATGTTCAGGCCCTTTTTTATTAACTTTGCAATCTTTTTTGAAAAAATTCAGTACGTATGAGTAAAATGAAACTTTCCGAATTCAATTTCGCCCTTCCGGAAGAATTGATTGCAGAACATCCTACATTAAATCGTGATGAAGCGAGATTGATGGTTGTCCACAAAGACACGGGTAAAATTGAGCATAGAATGTTCAAGGATATCATCAATTACTTCTCTGAGGATGATGT
>DDBE01000197.1:0-22909 GCA_002332715.1 Flavobacteriales bacterium UBA2040 | reverse complement strand
AAAATCGAAGTTTTCTTGCTTCGTGAATTGAACCGTGAAAGTTTATTGTGGGACGTGCTTGTTGACCCAGCTAGAAAAATTAGAATCGGGAACAAATTGTATTTCGGTGAAGATGATTCTTTGGTAGCAGAGGTTATCGACAACACCACTTCAAGAGGGCGAACCTTGCGTTTCTTATTTGACGGAACGTACGAAGAATTCAAGATGAAAATCACTGAATTAGGCGAGACTCCACTTCCAAAATATATCAAACGTAATGTTGAACCAGAAGATGAAGAGCGTTACCAAACAATTTTCGCTAAAGAAGAAGGAGCTGTTGCAGCGCCAACTGCAGGATTGCATTTTTCTCGTCAATTGATGAAACGTTTGGAATTGAAAGGTGTGAATTTCGCTGAAATTACATTGCATATTGGTTTGGGAACTTTCCGGGCTGTAGAAGTAGAGGATTTGACGAAACACAAAATGGATTCTGAACAAGCCTTCATCAACAAGAAATGCACGGAGATTGTCAACAAAGGAATTGCAGATAAAAAACGTGTTTGCGCTGTAGGAACTACGGTAATGCGAACGATTGAAACAGCGGTTTCTACAGATGGCGAATTAAATACCTATACTGGATGGACAAACAAATTCATCTTCCCTCCTTATGAATTCAGTATTGCAAATTGCATGATTACGAATTTCCATACGCCGCTTTCAACTTTGTTGATGATGGTTTCGGCTTTTGTAGGACATGAAATGATGCACAAAGCATACAAAGAAGCAGTAAAAGAAAAGTATCGTTTCTACTCGTATGGAGACGCGATGCTCATCATATAAATAAGAATTGAGAGATAAGAAGTTAGGAGTTTAAAAAAAACTGATTTCTTACGTAATCTTAAAAGCGGATTCTAAATTTAGGTCCGCTTTTTTATTGAACAAAGTAATCCAAATCAGAAGTCAGAACTTCTTATTTCTGCCTTCATATTTTTTATTTAATTAGAAAATCGGTATTTGAAAATACACCAAATTGCACGAAACCCATCTTTCCAGCCAATTTTCTTGCCTTCTTCGTAGGTTCTACCATAATAAGAAATACCAACTTCGTAAATTCGGATTCCTTTGCGCTTGGCTAATTTAGCGGTGATTTCTGGCTCAATACCAAAACGATTTTCTTTTATTTCAATATCCTTCGCGATAGAAGTTCGAATCAATTTATAGCATGTTTCCATGTCAGAAAGGTTCAAATTCGTCATTATGTTTGAAAGTGAAGTCAACACCTTGTTTCCAATTGAATGCCAGAAAAACAAGATTCGATGTGGGTGGTGACCTTTGAATCGTGAACCATATACTACATCAGCATTGTCTATGAAAACCGGTTTCAACAAAAGATTGTATTCATTCGGATCATATTCCAAATCTGCATCCTGAACAATCATATAATCCCCTGAGCATTCTTTGATGGCACGATTTATCGCTGCCCCCTTGCCCATGTTTTTATCCTGTGAGAAAAAACGAATATCCATATTTGGATTCGCCGCCATGTAATCTTCCACTTTTGCAACAGTTGCATCCTTCGAACAATCGTTTACAATCACAATTTCTTTTTGAATACTATTCGGCAATTCAACTTCCTGTACTTTTTCTAAGATAACCTGAATCGTATTCTCTTCGTTGTAGGCAGGTATTAAAATAGAAAGCTTTTGTATGCTCATTTTTTGATTTTATAAAACTATTCTTGCGAAATGGGGATGCAAATATAGAATAATTCCAATTTGGGCCGAATTCGTTTCCACTTAACGTAAATTAAATCCGTAAATTTGCACCGCATTAAAAAACATCTTTTGTTGTGCCAAACAAACTAAAGCAATATATTTCATTTACCAAGTTCCGCTTATCGTTTTTAGTCGTGGTTTCGGCTCTATCTGGTTATTTGTTTAACGGAGGGTCAGATTATTATGAAATTTTCCTAATGATGATTGGTGGAATGCTCGTTACAGCTGCTTCCAATGGTTCGAACCAAATTTGGGAAAAGGATATCGATGGTTTAATGAAAAGAACCGCAAAACGGCCTCTTCCTTTGAAAGAAATGTCGTTGACGGAAGCCTATATTGTGGTTGCCATTTCTTTACTTGTTGGTCTGATCATGCTGGCAATGATCAACTGGCCTTCGTTTTATTTGGGTTTGGCGGCGTACATTTCTTACGTTTTCATTTACACCCCTCTGAAACGAATAACGCCATGGGCAGTTTTTGTCGGAGCGTTTCCAGGAGCCATCCCGCCGATGTTAGGAGCAATAGCTGCAACTGGCGAATTTGGTTTTATCCCAGGTATATTATTTTTCGTTCAGTTTACATGGCAATTTCCTCATTTTTGGGCCATTGCTTGGGTGGTCGACGCAGATTATAGAGCAGGTGGATTTAGACTTTTGCCTTCCAAAAAAGGAAAATCAAAAGAATCTGCCTTTCAAATTGCACTATACTCTTTGGCTCTAATACCCTTTAGTTTATTGCCTTGGTGGTTAGAAATGACGGGGACATGGACCTTAATAATCGGCAGTGTGCTTGGTGCATGGTTCTTTTTACTTTCCTATAAATTGTTTTTATCCCTAGATGACAAAGATGCTAGAAAACTTATGTTCGCTTCGTTTGTTTATCTACCAATAATACAGTTCGTTTATGTTTTTGATAAAATATAAGCTGCAATACTTTTAAAATAATAATAAGATGAGAAAAGATTTTGATCAAGAATTAACACCCGAAGTTCGGTTGAAAATGAAAAAGAATCTCGTGTACATTGGAATTTTCAGCATCATCATGCTTTTTGCTGGATTCACTTCAGCCTATTTGGTCATGATGGGAGATTCGTTTTGGGTAAAAACACCTATGCCAAATGCTTTCTGGATAAGCACAACTTTAATCATACTCTCCAGTTTGAGCTTCATTTTAGCCATTCAAAGTGTTAAGAAAGACAATCAAAAAGGACTGCGCTTTTTCATGGTATTGACCGTTTTATTGGGCATATCATTCATTTATTTCCAATTTAAAGGATACGGTCAATTGACTGAGCTTGGTATCCATCCTGTCAACAACAAGGTAATGGTGACAAACGGTAGAATTGGTGAATACTATGATATCAAAGACAACAATGCGTTCATTGAAGTAGATGGAAATAACTTTTTGCAAAAAGGGAAGAAAATTTCGGATGCAAAAATGAAAGAACTTCAGAAATTTACGGCTCAGTTTTTAGATTTCGACGAAGAGAAACCAATTAAGGTGAACACCTATGCTAAACCATTTATCCTCTATCTAGATCAATCCCCCATCGCGTTTATCGACGGTCGGTTAAAAAAATCAAACGGAGAAAACTTGAGCACAACCGATAAAATAAGGTTGAATGCACTAGCAGTCAACATCAAAGATGGACGTGGAGACTTTTTTGCAAAAGGTGAATTGGGCAAGGATTTCAATATTTATTACAAAGGTGAAGCGTTAGAATATGAAAACCGAACGCTCAAGTGGAAAGGCAAACCACTTTCGGCGTATTTGCAAATCAAAGCAATTGAAACAGCCGACACAGCAAGTTCATTTTTATTCATCATTACCCTCTTGCATTTACTTCATGTTTTTGTAACACTTTTCTACCTTATTAAAATCACAATATATTCATTTTCAGGTGGATTTACCTCGGGTGACTATATAAGTCTACAAAGCGGTTCAATTTTCTGGCACTTTCTAGGCTTTTTGTGGCTCTATTTACTGTTCTTTTTGCTTTTTATTCATTAAACTTGCAAAAAAATCTTAAATAATGGCTGGACACGCTTCAAACGAACTTAGCACTGAATTCCCTTGGGGAGGTAAAGTTTCTCCATTTTCGACTAGTTACGGAAAACTAATGATGTGGTTTTTCCTTGTTTCGGATGCATTGACATTCGGAGGATTACTTATTGCATATGGTTTTACGCGTCACAGTGCGCAAGATGCATGGCCGATTGGCGAGGAAACTTTTAACTCTATGCCTTTCTTGGGTCATGGATATCCTTTATTGTACGTTGCCTTAATGACATTTATCCTAATCGTTTCGTCTGTTACAATGGTTTTGTCCGTTGAAGCAGGACACCGTATGGATAAAAAAGGGGTGATTAAATGGTTGGCTTTGACGATTGTTGGAGGATTTTTCTTCGTAGGATCACAGGCTTGGGAGTGGAGTCACTTTATTCATGGGTCAGAATTTGGAAAAGTAGAATTAGCTGACGGGTCACAAGCAATTGTGAAAGGGCATTTTGGTGAAATTGAAAGCTTTAAAGTTGTAACAGCTGGTGATCATCATAAAAAAGGAGAAGAAATAAAAGAAGATCTTCTTCATACTTACCAGCACGCTATGGCCGAAGGTAAAATCAAACATGACGGTAAAAGCGCTTTGTTGACATTGCACGATGGTTCAATCGTAAGTGTTAAAAAAGCGGCAGATGAGCATTTAGAATTAGTCATCAAAACAAACGGTGAAAAGTATAAAATCGGAAATAAAATAGAAGGTAAAGAAGCCTTAAATATTTATGGTGAAGCAGTTTATAGCGGCGAAAAAAACCGAGTAATCTATGGAGCTAACTTGGAGCAAAACGAATACGGCCCTCAACAATACGGACAGTTCTTCTTCTTCATTACGGGATTCCATGGATTCCACGTATTCTCTGGTGTAATCATCAATATTATTATTCTTATGGGAGTAATAAAAGGAACTTACCACAAACGAGGACATTACGAAATGGTTGAGAAAACAGGATTGTATTGGCACTTTGTCGATTTAGTTTGGGTTTTCGTATTTACATTCTTCTACTTAGTATAATTAAACGCATTAAACATCGATTATGGAAAGAGATGACATTATAGAATATTCATTGTACACTCATCATGATGAGGATCAAGGAAAGAAACTTCGCAAGAAAATTTGGATGGTTACACTGTTGTTGACAGTAGTAACAATTATAGAGGTAGTTCTAGGAGCAATGATCAAACAAGATAGTACCGCATGGCCGTATGTGAAAATCACGTTTATCGTGCTGACGCTTTTGAAAGCAGGATACATCGTTTTGAGCTTTATGCACCTAGGTGATGAGAAAAAAGTGATGAAATATGTGATTCTCGCTCCGTATATAGTATTTATTATCTATTTGATATTCATCGCCTTAACTGAAGGTGCATATGTTGGAAATGCGCTTGATTCTTACGGAGCCTAACAGTACATTTCAATAATGGCAAAAAAAACGAATGCCAGTCGAAAAAAAGTAGTAATGGCCTTTCTACTTTTATTTGCGCCCGCTTTTTTCTTGGTCTTTTTTTCAACTCGAAGTTGTTCTAATAACTTCAAAGAATTAGATGATTTTGGCCTGGCAAAGGAATATTCTTTTATTGATACAAAAGGTAAAAAACGTACCTCCAAAGATTTTGAAGGTGACATCGTTCTCATAACAACCTTACAGGAGACTTGTCCTGATGATTGTGCAATATTGTTCTTCAACTTACAACAAGCAATTTATCAACACATATATACCAACAAGCGTAAAAAGCTCAAACAAGTTCGGATTATTTCATTCGCAACAGACGGTGAAGGAAACCCACTAGAAGATGTCACGACGATTGATGAGATGCTAAAAGATCGTGTCCCAAATTACGATCCTGAAACGTGGATTTTGGCCAAAGGTGATGCAAGAACCGTTTATAATTTTGAACGAAATAACCAAAATCTATTGCAAGAGGGCGATGAATTTTATGGCGGACAAGCTTTTCAAGAGTTAATCCTTTTGTTAGACAAGAAAAATCATCTACGCATGGTGCTGAGAGGAGACGAAGAAGGAATGATTCGTCGAATGAAGGAACACGTTGCTCTGTTGCAAAAACAATACGATAAAGAAGCGGCCAAAAAATGAAAGAATTCTTAATTGTCAGTTTTATCTTATTCTCCCTTTTTTCATGCAAAGACGACTACTCCCCTTTACCCAAATTAGGTGATATTGATGTGGAGTATTCAACAGTGAACGGAAAAGAAATTACAGACACGATATATCCAAAAATGATTGATTTCATGTATTTGAACCAAGATTCGGTTCTCGTGCATTCCAAACAGATGAAAGATAAAATTTGGGTAGCTGATTTCTTTTTTACATCGTGCCCAACGATTTGTCCGAAAATGACGGCCCAAATGAATCGTTTGAATAAAAATCTTTCTGACCTTTCCGATCAGATTCAATTCATGTCCTTTTCTATCAACCCGAAAAAAGACAGCCCAAGTGTATTGAGAAAGTACATCAAGAAAAAAGGAGTGACAGCTAAAAACTGGTATTTCTTTACAGGAGACGAAGATAAAACGCATGAACTAGGTATCAAACATTTTAAACTCTTCGCTGGTCAAGACGAAGCTTCCGCTGGAGGATACGCGCATTCGCCAGCATTTACTTTGGTAGATAAGGAAGGTTATGTTCGTGGCGTATATATCGGAACAGACCCAAAAGAAGTAGACCGAATGGGAAAAGACATTCGATTATTGTTAAAACACGAATATGGCATTGATGGATCCAAATAGTAAAAAGGTAACAAACCTCATAAAAATTGTATCAATTGCGATACCAATTGTTGTCGCACTCTTATTTGGAATCCAGATAAAAGGTGTTGACACCTCTTTCTTGCCGCCTGTTTATGCCGTGATCAACGGTTGTACAGCAGTTCTTCTTATTGCGGCGTTGATTGCAATTAAAACAAAAAACATGCGCATTCATCGTGCTTTGATTCGGTTTTGTCTGCTCCTCTCGCTCGTTTTCTTGGTATTATATGTTACATATCACATGACGAGCAAATCAACTGAATATGGAGGCGAATATAGGCAGTTTTACTATCCTCTTTTGATTTCACACATCTTACTAAGCATAGCTGTAGTTCCTATAGTTTTATATACTTATCTTTTTGCTTGGCAAGGGAAATTTGCGAAACACAAAAAATGGACTCGCTTCGCATGGCCAATTTGGTTTTATGTAGCCGTTTCGGGTGTATTGGTCTTTTGGATGATTTCGCCGTATTACGGAAGTTAATCGGCCCTATAGTATCTGACTATTTTATTGCTTTCTGTAAAGAAAATAAAATCAAATAAATATCTAAAGCTATGATTTTTAATTGGATTTGGATTTTATTGGTTAAATTTGGTAGCTACGACATAATCAAAAAAGACCAATAATTTCGATTGTGCGAAACAAGTAAAATAGGCGATTAAGCTCGATCTATAACTATCAAGAATGGTAGGATTATGAATTCCGAATAGTCAAATTCGCAATTCAACCATTCGTAATTCGTAATTTCGCCCCATGACATACGACATCGTAAAATCTTTGCACATCATTTTTGTAGTTAGCTGGTTCGCTGGATTATTTTACATGCCTCGTTTATTCATTTATCATACGGAAGCGCAAGAAAAAGACAAAGCAGTTAAAAAAGTCTTAAGCGATCAATTCAAGATAATGGAGAAAAAGCTATGGTGGATTATCACAACCCCAGCCATGGTTCTAACTCTCATTTTTGGAACTTGGATGTTAATCCTTAATCCCACTCTTCTGGAACAAGGATGGATGCACACCAAACTCGCCTTCGTCGTCTTTCTTCTGATATACCATTTTGTTTCCCAACGATTGATGTTTCAAATGGCAGAAGGAATCTTCAAGTGGAAATCGAAGCATTTGCGGTTGTGGAATGAAGCGGCTACTCTTTGTTTGGTAGCGATTATTTTCCTCGTTGAATTACAAAACAGAATGCCCTGGTGGAAAGCGACGTTTTACTTTTTTCTTGTCGCAATAAGCTTGATGTTGTTGATCAAATTATATAAGAAAATTAGCAAAAAGTAATTAGTTGAAATCTGTAACTCGGAACTCTAAATCCTTCACCTTTAGCACTTTTGAACCTTTGTTGTAGAAGAATAAATTAAATCCATTCTCTCCATTTTTAACCTGAGGTAGAGGCGTATAAAATTCAATAGTTTGCCAAGCCTTTCCTTCCTCCAAATTTTCATGAATCGGATAAGAATAATACAGTGCATTTTCATTTTTATCGTTCACGACTATTACTACAAACGCCTCCTTTTTTCCGTTCATTTTAACTTTCATCGCAGCACTTAAAATAGTCGGTCCTTCCGTGAGTTTCGACCAATTCGTTTTCACATAAGAAGCTCCATACTCTATCTTTTCGTCGAGAAACAGATAACCTTGGCCAAAAGAATCCATGCCTACTGTCAACTTCGACCAATTGGGGTTCTCCTTTTTACGAGTCGAAAACTTCTCGTACAGTATCGGTTTCCTATTTTTCAAGCCCATGAAATCAATAACCGATTGTACTTTGGGCGTTTTTCTTTTTCGGCAAAGCGTCAGTTTTCCATTGCTTGATATATATTCCCAACCATCGAGTAATTCAGGCAGAATCGGAAGGTCTCGAGAATAGAAATATTGATTCTGAAACACAACATAATCCCATCCCCACGATTGCGAATTCTTTAAGATTTGTTCCGAAAGTCGGTGTGTGGTGAATCCTTTACGTTTCATGAAAATGAAAGGTGTATTGGGTGTTGGCGATGCAATTACGAGAATTTTATCTGTCCGTTTTACACCTTGTTTGTCGAGCCAAAGGTCCGACCCTTTAAAATCATCAACACCTGCTTTGAACTCCGCTAAAACGTACTTTTCAGTGCGATCTTGAACCAAAGTATTGGCACTTAGGAAACAGAGTAGTGTGACTCCACTTGCAAGACCCAAGCTGATTCCTTTCCAAGGTCTTTTTGTGATAATTGGGAGAAAGGCCAACATCAAAATCAAAACGACTAAAATGGGCAAAAACAACGTATCGAGAAAATAATAATCGTGCACATTCATTTGACCAAACATGAAAAAGAAGAACAAAAGTGTGCCGATAAAATAGAACGACAAAAAGAGCATCAAATGTTGATACTCAGTTCCGAATTTTGATTTTAAACGAAGCTTTGTCCAAACAACCACGATGATTGCAACCAGTAAAATCAAATAATGATAAAGGGAAAGATAGGTCAAAACCAAATTGTCCCAAATCTGCTTGGAAATTTCAATGAATTGAGCAAAATTTTTGGCCGGCAGCAAATGAAACAGGAAGAGAGAACCGTAATTATTTCTCAAATATCCATTGTATATCATGTAGCCGATTATGGCCCCAAATCCAAGTAAAACGGCGGGCAATTTGTTCCAAAATTTTGTTTGCCGTTTTGCCATTCGGATGAGTTCGACAGCCAAAACAGCGATAAAGGGAATAACAAATGTTGTACGACTCAAGGCGGCTAAAATGAAAAAGAAAACTGCCCAATTCCAAGTCTTCGTCTTTCCGTTCATCAAGAATTTGACGTACAAATAAATACCAAGTATTGCATTTGCCAAGGACGGAATGGTCGGTAGAAAACCAACTTGATAAAACAAAAACACAGGAGAACTTGCACCAAATAAAGTCACGAAAACCGATCGCCAAATATTACCTGTCAACAAGTAAGATAGCCTGAATAAAAAGAACAAACCAATAACTCCATACAGAAAAATATAGGATCGAAACACCCACGGACTATCGGTTCCAAGCAATTTCATAGCACAAGCCACAGTAAAATCATGAATAGGAAAATCTACGGCGGTTCGAGTCGTTTCTTGCTCCGTTTGCCAATCGTTTGGATATTGGTGATTGAACACCAAAGCTTCGGGTTTGAAAAAATTCAGATCGTTATTTTGAAATCCTTCAGCCAAAGCGTATCGATCGGATTGCGCCCAAGCATGCGTGTAAATCGGATAATCATTCAATCTTTTCCCATTGAAAAAGAGGCCAATCGACAACAACAAGCCAATCATGGCGAGCTGCACTCCTATCTTAATCGTGCCTTTTTTCAAAATATTTCTTCCACTTTTCTACAACAAACTTATCGTTTTATTTTTTGAAAAGCATCTCGTGAGGCAAATGGAATCGACTTCTCAATAAAGTGACTATTTTTGTTTAAAATCATTTTGCCATGTACAACAACATTCTTGTCGAAGAAAAAGAAGGATACCAAATCATTACGATCAATCGTCCGAATCAACTGAACGCTTTGAATAGCGAAACGATTAAAGAATTGAACTCAGCTTTTACCGCTGCCAACAACAATGCTAAAACAGGAGCAGTAATCATCACTGGTTCTGGAGAAAAAGCATTTGTTGCTGGAGCCGATATCAAAGAATTTGCAGAATTTAATGTTGAAGAGGGAAAAGAATTAGCCCGAAAAGGACAAGAGATTTTGTTCGATTTTGTCGAAAACATGTCTATTCCGGTTATTGCCGCAGTCAACGGTTTTGCCCTTGGTGGAGGATTGGAACTAGCGATGTGTTCACATATCAGAGTGGCCAGTTCGAACGCTAGAATGGGATTGCCTGAAGTTTCTTTAGGTGTAATTCCAGGGTATGGTGGAACGCAACGATTGGCGAATTCAGTCGGACGTGGAAAAGCAAATGAAATGGTTTTCACTGCAGGAATGATCAACGCTGAAGACGCTTTGAAATGGGGATTGGTGAACGATGTTGTGGAACAAAATGACCTCATCTCAACTTGCGAAAAAATCGTTGGAAAAATATTAAACAACTCAAAATCGGCGATTAGTTCAGCCATTAGAGCTGTCAACGCCAACTTCGAAGAAGGCGTAGACGGATACAAAAAAGAGATCGCTGAATTCGGCATCTGTTTCGGCACACCAGATTTCAAAGAGGGTACGAGCGCATTTTCAGAAAAAAGAAAACCAAACTTCCGCCAATAATGTCCAACCCAATCAAAAAACTTGTCGGACAAACTGCCATTTATGGCTTACCTAGCATTGTTGGGCGTTTTTTGAATTTTTTGTTAGTTCCTGTTTACACTCTAGTTCTTCCCGTTTCTGCATACGGTGACGTGTCTGAATTATACGCCTATGTTGCCTTTTTAATCGTGTTTTTGACCTTTGGAATGGAAACTGCCTACTTTCATTTTCTCCAGAAAAGAGAAAATAAAGAAGGTGTTTTCAATTCAAGTTTTCTGACAGTTTTGATATTGAACACTACATTTCTGGTGCTTTTGCTTTTGCTCTACCAACCCCTTGCCATCGCTACATTATTTGAAAATCATCCCGAATACATTGTCCTTCTAGGTATTATCGTCTGTATTGATGCCGTTTCAGCCTTGCCTCTAGCAAAGCTTCGTGCCCAAGAAAAATCCGTTAAATTCGCAACGATACAAATGAGCAGTATTTTGGTCAATATTAGCTTAAATCTGTTCTTCTTATTCTTTTTGCTTGACGAGAACGATCCTGAAAAAGGAGTTCTGTATATTTTGATTGCTAACCTAGTTGCATCTGCCGTTAAGCCAATTGCTCTTTTCAAAGATTTCATAGCCATTCAATGGAAATTCGACACCGACCTGATAAAAGAAATGGTCTTTTACGCATTTCCACTAATGATAGCCGGAATGGCAGGAATCGTTAACGAAACCATCGATCGGATTCTTTTGAAACAAACCCTTTATCGAGATACGCCAGAATCGCTTTTGCACGCATCAGAACAAGTCGGAATTTACAGTGCGAATTACAAACTCGCTATGTTGGTGACTATTTTTCTGCAAGCGTATCGTTACGCGGCAGAGCCTTTCTTTTTTTCCCAAAGTAAGAGTGCAGATAGAGACAAACAGTATCGCCATATCATGAATTATTTGGTGGCCGTTTTGTGCGTGGTCTTTTTGTTGGTGACACTGAACATTGACTTTTTCAAAGGATTTATCCGAAATGAGGCATACTACGTTGGCTTGGATGTCGTTCCTATCCTTTTGTTGGCGAATATTTTTCTCGGTATTTACATCAATCAAAGTATTTGGTACAAGCTTTCTGGTCAAACACGATTCGGGGCTTTTATCGCAATTGGTGGTGCAACATTAACGATCATCATAAACGTGATGTTCATTCCAGACTACGGCTACATGGCTTGTGCTTGGGCTACTTTAATTGTTTACGCAGTCCAGACTGTAGCTTCTTTTGTGCTCTCTCGAAAATATTATCCGATTAAATACAACGTGCGAAAATTCTTTCTGTACATGGGCATTGCGTTGTTGTTTTTCTTCATTGGTACGCGGTTCAATTTCGACAACAATATCTTGAAATACTTCTCGCGCAATTTATTGTTGTTGCTGTTTATCGGATTAATTTGGTTAATGGAAAAGCCGAAGAAAAAGGAAAAATTAACCGTTTAGCGAAATCCACTTTTTCATGTTGATTAACGCTTTGTACTTCTGCGACAAGCAACGGATAACCAACAAAATTTCTTATTTTTGATTCCTATTAACGAATGAATGAAAGTAAAAATCATCAACTCTTCTGAGCATGCTTTACCAGCTTATGAAACTTCAAGTAGTGCTGGGTTGGACGTACGTGCAAATTTGACAGAAAGTATCACGATGAAACCGCTCGAAAGAGCATTGATTAAAACAGGTCTTTTTCTTGAAATTCCGCATGGATTCGAGTGTCAAGTTCGCCCTCGAAGTGGATTGGCGTATAAAAAAGGATTGACTGTTTTAAATTCACCAGGTACTATCGATGCAGATTATCGTGGCGAAGTGGGGGTGATTTTAATCAATCTTTCTTCAGAAGAAGTGGTGATAGAAAATGGTGAGCGCATTGCACAACTTGTTTTTGCACAAGTAGAACAGGCAGAATGGCTCGAAACAGAAGTATTAAGTGTAACAGAGCGCGGTGCTGGCGGATTTGGTAGCACAGGCGTGAAATAGAAAAGAATGAAATTAATTATACCCATGGCAGGACGCGGTAGTCGTCTTCGTCCCCATACGTTAACAGTTCCCAAACCTTTAGTTCCTGTTGGCGGAAAACCGATTGTTCACCGTTTGGTAGAAGATCTTGCAGCAAGTTGTCCGGAAAAAATAGATGAAATTGGTTTCATCATTGGCGATTTCGGGAAAGAAGTGGAAACAGAATTGTTAGCCATTGCAGCGCAATTGGGGGCAAAAGGGTCAATACATTATCAAACTGAACCTTTGGGGACGGCGCATGCTGTATTGTGTGCAAAAGAATTACTTACGGGTCCAGTTACGATTGCATTTGCAGATACATTGTTCAAAGCCAATTTTAAAATTGACGCGACAGATGAAGGAATTCTTTACGTTAGTCAAATTGAAGACCCAAGTGCATTTGGCGTTGTAAAAATGAACGAAGCGGGAGAAATTGTTGACTTCGTTGAGAAACCGCAGACTTTTGTTTCTGATTTAGCCATGATTGGTATTTATTATTTCAAGAAAGGCGAAGATCTTTTGACGGAATTAAACTATTTGATCGACAACGATGTTATCAAAAGTGGGGAATATCAATTGCCTGATGCATTGCGCAGATTGACGGGAAAAGGTGTTAAATTTAAACCAGGAAAAGTAGAAGAATGGTTGGATTGCGGAAATAAGGCAGTAACAGTTCACACCAATCAGCGCGTTTTGGAGTATGATAAAGCAGCGGGTAAGAAGATGAAAGCTGATTCAGCTCAAGTATCCGATTCGATTATTCATGAGCCTTGCTTCATTGGAGAAAACGTAATTATCGACAATTCGATTATCGGTCCGCACGTTTCTTTAGGAAAAGGCACGAAGGTTGTTAACTCAATTGTCGTCAATACAAATGTGCAGAACGAGACAGAAATTTTAAATGCCATTTTGAAGGATTCAATGATAGGATCAAAAGTAAAGTATATCGGTAAGGTAAACGACATAAGTCTTGGCGATTTTTCAACTATGGAATAAATGAACAGAATATACATCCTCCTTATTTTTTCTTTGACACTTGTTTTCGCATCATGTGGGAGCAAGAAAAATACTGAATCGAGCAAGTCCTATGTCAATGGAAAATTGGATTATGTATACATTCAAAAATTTCATGAAGGTGTTCGCCTAAAATCGAAAGGACAAACCAAAGAGGCGATTTTGGTTTTCGAAGAATGCTTAACCATGCGCCCAAATGACGATGCTTCTTATTTTGCTCTTTCACAACTGTACATGTTGGACGAAAATTTGCAAAAATCCGGTGAAGCCATACAAAAAGCGGCTAAAATTGACCCGAAAAACAAGTACTATATTTCTGAACTGGCTTATTTCTGCATTGAACAAGAGAAGTTTGGTTTGGCGGTAGAGCAATTTGAAAAACTAGTCAAAGCAGAACCAAGAAATCCAGAATATTTATATCCATATGCCGAATGTTTGGTAAGAGTAGGAAAAACTGAAGCGGCAATCAATGCTTTGACGAAAACAGAAGATCAATTGGGTGTTATTCCAGAAATTTCTATACAAAAATTTCAACTATACCAACAAATTAAGCAACCCCAAAAAGGGCTAGCTGAAATCGAAAAAGCGAGAGAAACCTATCCAGATGACCCTCAATTGCTTTCCACTTTAGTCGATTATTATTTAAATTCAGGACAAGAAGCCAAGGCGATAGAAACACTTGAAACCCTATCAAAAGCGGACGATGCAAATGGACGAGTTCATCTTTTTCTTGCCGATATGTATCGCCGTAAAGGCAATATGAATTTGTTTTATGAATCGGCTAAAAAAGCAATGGCTTGTGATGGTGTAGATTTGGACACGAAAACTCAGTTTCTTTCCTCTTTGCAAAATGGTGGAAACAAATTGGACCCTAGAGCAATGGAATTGGCTGAAGCTTTCGCGCAAAAGCACCCAGATAGTGCAAAACCGTTCTCGATTCTTGGTGATTTTCAATTGTCTGTTGGAAATGAGAAAGACGCTTTAGACAACTACCGAAAAGCATTAGAATACGAAAAAAGCGCCTCTTCTTTGTGGAATCAAGTTCTTCTGATGGAGTACCAATCCCAACGCTTCACTGATTTGGAAAAAGACAGTAAAGAAAGCTTAAAATATTTCCCCAATATGCCGACTTTTTATCTTTTGAATGGAGTGGCGAATATTCAGCTTAAAAAGTATGATGAAGCCATAACAAACTTGGAGATTGGGCGTGAATACATAACAGGCGATAATTCCATGAAGGCCGAATTTTATGGTCAGTTAGGAGAAGCTTATTTTGGCAAAAAAGACTACAAACAAGGGAATGATTGGTACGATAAAGCCATGAAAGCAGATACAAGAAGCACCTTGATTTTGAATAATTATGCCTATCGATTGGCGATTAGTAAAATTGAGTTGGACAAAGCAGAAACACTTATTTTTCAGGCCATTAAGCGTTCACCTGGTCAACCAAATTTTATAGACACCTATGGATTTATTCTCTTTCAAAAAGGAGATTACACAAATGCTTTGAAACAATTTGAAAAATCGTACGGATTGGATCATACAGACAAAGTAACCGCCGAACATTTGGGCGATGCTTACATTAAGTTGAACAAACCACAAGAGGCGCAAAAATATTGGAACAAGGCCAAGGAGTTGGGGTCACAAAATAGAATCTTGGACAAAAAAATAGCAAATTCTCAATTTTATGAACCAGAGCTTTAAACTTCTTTTTATAGGTCTCATTCTTTTGAGTTCTTGTGCCAAACGGCTCACTGAAACGGATTTACCTAAAGTAAAACGCGTGAAAACCCCAGAATTAGTAGCCAAACTTGACTCTATGTCGAAAATTCGTCCAAATTCATTTTATTCAAAAATATCTACAAAATATAGTGATACCACACAAAGCATTTCTGTGAAAACATCCTTGCGTATGATTTCCGATAGCGCCTTGAACATGATTGTAACCTACGCGGCAATTCCAGTCGTGAATGCTATTATAACAAAGGATAGTCTGAAAGTGGTCAATAAACGAGAAAAATGTTTGGTGCTCACAGATATGGAATACATTAAGGATAATTTTGGTGTGGACTTCACTTTTAAAAATTTGGAGGAAATCATTTTGGGCATTCCTTTGGATTATGACACCACTCAAAAATACTTTCAAATAAACGATCCGCACCGACATATAATTTCTTCCCATCGAAAAAGACGCCTACGCAAAAACGATCGCTTGGTTAAAGATGATGATGATATAGCTGTTGAGTACTTTATTAATCCAAATTTAAGGCAATTGGATGGTTTAAAAATCATAAGTGCTTCAGATACTACGAGTATAGATGTGAGCTATAAAACATGGCAATTTGTAAACGGAATAAACGTTCCTGAAGAAGTTATTATTCGAGTTAGTACGCCAAGGAATAACCTTTTGATGGAATTGTCGTACAGTAAAGTAGCGGTGAATGAACCCGTAGAATTGTATTTTATTGTTCCAGAGGGATATGAAGAGTGTGAGTAAATATTTGGTATTATTTTTGGCTTTAATAAGCCTGAATTTGAACGCTCAAAATTCTAGTAAGAAATTACGCAAAGAACAAGATATTCTTGAGCAAAAGCTTAAAAACACCCAACTTCTCCTAACGAAAACCAAAGGAGACAAAGCGGCTTCATTAAACGAATTACAAATCATCAACAACCAAGTGCGTTTTCGCGAAGAATTGGTGCGAAATTTTGACCGTCAAGTTCGCGGCGCGGATTTAAGTATGCGCGAAAAAAGAGAACAAATTCGAGAACTGAACAAGAAAGTAGAGCGCCTCAAGAAGCAATACAAAAAACTAGTTATTTACGCATACAAACACAGAAGTAAGTTCAACAAACTGATGTTCATCTTTTCTTCCGACTCGTATTACGAAGCCTTGAAAAGAAATAAATATTTGGGCAAACTAGCTGAAATTCAGAAGAAGCAATACCTTATTATCAAACAACATCAAGGTCTAATCAATCGTGAAATTGACAATGTTAAAATTGAAAAAGACAACAAATTGGTGGTACTTGGTGAAAAGCAAAAAGAGCGAGAAGCCATTCTAGTGGATAAAAGAAAACAAGAGCTCGTTTATATCCAATTCAAAAAAGAAGAAGCAAGCTTACTGGCTGAAATGAAGCAAGATCAGCGGCGAAAAGAAGCGATTAGTCGTCAAATTGATGCGGCCATAAAACGTGAGATAGCTGCGGCAGAAAAAAAAAGAAAGGAAGAAGAAGCGAAAGCTTTGGCATTGGCCGAACAAAAAGCACGTGAAGAAGAGGCGAGAAGAAAAGCAGAAGCCAAAAACACGAAAACAACCAAAACGCCAACGCCCAAACCTACAGTCACACTCCCTTCTACAAACGAAGCGACTTTGGTTGGAAAAAGTTTTGAAGCCAATAGAGGAAGACTCCCTTGGCCTGTTTTGAAAGGAACAGTAACAGAAAATTATGGCAAGAATCCGCATCCAACTTTCGAAAACGTATTTACAAACAACAATGGAATCGATATTTCCGCATTTAAAAATTCAGCCGTTAGAGCAGTTTTTGAAGGCGAAGTAACCAGTGTGTTGAATATTCCAGGTGCTGGTAAAGTGGTCATCTTAAAGCATGGAAATTACCGAACGGTATATAGTAATTTACAAACGACTAGTGTTTCAATCGGAGATAAAGTAACGACAAAAGAAAACATTGGAACCTTATTGGTGAAAGAAGGAAATAGCTTATCCGTTCTTCATTTTGAAGTACATCAAGTATACGGAGGAAACGTACAAAGTTTGAATCCTGTGATTTGGATTACACGTTAGTGTTCTCTTTCTAAATTTTCCTTGTAGAATTGATATAGCTCAAATTGAGCTCTGAATTGAGGTTTCGTGCCGGATCTGCGGTAACGGTTTTTCATCTTCTTATCTAAGAACCTCGACTTCACATTTCCTTTCCATTGATAATTGAAAATCAAATCTAGTTCTTTTTTGAGATCTTCATCGGAAACAGGACAGGTAACTTCAATCCGATTATCTAAATTTCTTTCCATCCAATCAGCACTCGAAAGAAAGTACAACGGGTTCTTATTGTTGCCAAAAATCATAAATCGTGCGTGTTCTAAATATCGATCAACTATGCTCACGACTTGTATTTTCTCACTCACCCCTTTTACTTTCGGCACTATACAGCTAATTCCGCGGACAATCATTCTGACCTTCACTCCCGAATTACTTGCTTCGTACAATTTCATTATTAATTCTTCATCGACCAAGTTGTTAATTTTGATTCGTATAAATGCTTTCTTCCCTGCTTCAGCAATTTTAATTTCGTTGTCGATCAATTCCATTATTCTCGATCGAGTATTAAAAGGAGAGACGATCAAATGTTGAAAGTCGCAAGGTGTCTTTCCATTCTCAATAAATTCGAATACTTTTTCAACTTCGAAGGCTATATTTTTATCGGCCGTAAGAAGTGCCATATCACCATATGCTTTGCCCGTTCCTTCATGAAAATTACCCGTGCCGATATAACTGACAACCTGCTCCTCCTCATCTTTGTATCGTTTAATTTGCAAGAGTTTCGAATGAATTTTCCGCTTTGGGGCTCCAAAAAGAACGTGGGCTCCATCTTCTTTTAATCGTTCTGACCAAAATAGATTGTTCACCTCATCAAACCGGGCTTGAAGTTCAAAAATTACCGTCACTTCCTTTCCATTGCTAATGGCAGAACGCAATGCTTTCAATATTTGCGAATCCTGCGCAACGCGGTAAACATTTAGTTTTATCGAATTCACTTTGGGGTCGATTGCCGCTTCACGAAGCAAATCAACGACATAGGTAAAGCGTTGATAAGGGAAATGCAGTAATATATCTTTGTCCAAAACCGCATTGAAAATACTACGACTTTGATCCAGTCTTCGATGTTTCAATGGAGGCATTTCGGGGTAAACGAACTCCGAATTTCCAAAATCGGGAAAAGAGCGGAAATCTTTGAAATTGTGGTATTTCCCGCCAGCCACAGTGTTAACCCCTTTTTTTAATTTTAAGCCTTTTAAAAGATAGTCCAAAAGGTCTTCTGGCATTTTATGATCGTAAACAAACCGAACGGGATCCCCTTTTTTTCTCAATTTGACACTTTTCTCAATTTTATCGAAAAAAGAAACCGAAATATCATCGTCTATATCCAATTCCGCATCTCGGGTAAACTTAAAGGTGAATGCAGCAATTTTCTTGAACTTAAAAATGCTATAAATCGAACGAAAATTCAGACGAATAATATCATCTATCATAATGATTTTTGTCATCTCACCTTCTTTCATTTCGTAGAATCGAGAAACCTCAGTAGGTATTTGAACTACAGCATAACGCACTTTTTCATCATCCGAATACGTCATTTTCACCGCCAAATAGATTCGGTAATCTAGCAAGCGAGGAAAATGCGTGTTTTCATCTAAAATTATAGGGACAATCGCATGTCTTAACTTCTCTTCATAAAAAGATTGAAGTTCCTCTTTCTGTTCAAGTGTCAAATCCTTCTCTGTAATATGAAAGACGTTGTAATCGCTAAAGTCTTTTAATATTTTCCGATATGCCCATTCGAAGCTTTTCTGTTGAGCAATTACCATATCCATTATCTTTTCGAGAAGCTTTTCTGGGGATCCTTCGAAGCCATCAATTTTTGAGTTGCCAACCAAATGCATTCTTCGTAGGTTGGCGACCCGTACACGATAAAACTCATCTAAATTATTGGAATAGATTCCCAAAAAACGAATGCGTTCCACCAACGGAACCTTCTTGTCCATCGCTTCCTGTAGCACTCTTTCATTGAAAGAAAGCCAGCTTAATTCGCGATTGTGTAATAATGTCATAATAATCTCTATCTATAAAATTACTACAAACAGAAAAGCCATCCTATTTTTGGATGGCTTTCGTTGACTAAACTTTCATTCCTTTAACGACTCTGTCTTTTCGTTTGGTGCGATTGGATTTTTTCACTTTAACCAATAGGTAAGCATTACCGCTAGATGCCGTTGCTGTATATTGTTCTTTATCGCCATAGCTAATTTGACCTTTTTGTTGCCAATCTGCTTGGAAATAATACTTTCCTGCATCCATATTCGGACGAGTTGCAAAAGTGATAAATTTACCTGCACCAGTTTCAAAACGAATCAAAACTGAACCATTGTCGGCCGTTTCTTCCAAAACACACTTCGTTCTAGGCAAGATAATGATACGATCTTGTTCTTTAGAATTGGTACTTACGATAGTTCCATCTTGCGTTGTCCCGGATGAACCTTTCGAACTTGAGCGTTCCAATATGATTTCTGAAGACACGAAAAACTGAACATCTTTCATCGATTGATCGGTCAAATTGTATTCTTCTTTTAATGCTTTAGTGTAAGGTATTTTTACAGCACAACTGCCTAATATAGCAAGTGCAACGAGTGAAAAAATTATTCTTTTCATTTTTCTAAATTTTAGCAAAGATAAGGTTTAGGGTCATCCAAAGTTCATGCCACGACGAGTTTTTAGTAAAATCGTGTTAATTTTACTGTCCCTGTCGATAAGACATGGCGATTAAGAAGAAAATGAAATGTTGATTAAAAAATTTACGTTCAATGGATTTCAGGAAAACACTTACGTTCTCTCTGATACCAAAGGAAATTGTGTTATAGTGGACCCAGGTTGCTATGATAGGAACGAAGAAAATGAGCTAATTAAATATATCGCCGAAAACAAACTCAAGGTGAATGCCGTTTTAAACACGCACGCACATATTGATCATGTGTTGGGGAACCAATTTGTTTTGAGTCGCTTTCCTGTGCCTTTTTATTTGCACATGGATGATATTTCAACGCTTCAAACCATTCCTAACTACGCAAATTTATACGGATTCGACGGTTACAAGGCATCTCCCGCACCAACAGTCGTGCTAAAAGGCGGTGAGAATTTGAAATTTGGTGAAATTGAATTCAAAGTTCTACATACACCCGGACACGCACCAGGTCATGTAGTGTTTTACAACGAAAAAGAAAAAGTTGTGGTGAACGGAGACGTACTTTTCAAAGGAAGTTTTGGTCGTGTAGATTTGCCTGGTGGATCGATGAAAGTACTCAAGAAAACGATTTTCGATATTATGTTTGCTTTGCCAGATGATACGATCGTATTATGTGGACATGGTGATGATACAACGATTGGACACGAGAAAAAAACGAATTACATTAACGATTTTTAATGCGAATTGGCATCAATACACGGTTTTTGTTGAAAAACAAAATGGAAGGATTTGGTTGGTACACCTTCGAAATCTGTAAACGTTTGGTGGAGAAACACCCTGAGCATCAGTTTGTTTTCTTTTTTGACCGTGCTTTTGATCCTTCGTTTGTATTTGGGCCGAATGTTACTCCGGTAGTTCTCTTTCCTCCTGCTCGACATCCGATTTTATTCCGAATTTGGTTCGATTGGAGCATCCCAAAAGCACTTAAAAAACATAAGATTGATGTGTTCTTTTCTCCGGATGGTTATTTGTCATTAAGAACAATTATAAAACAGGTAGGCACGATTCACGATATAAATTTTGAGCATTTCCCCGAAGATATACCAAAAGGAGCTCGTAATTATTTACGTTCTTTTTTTTCTCGTTTTGCAAAAAAAGCTGCACATATTCTCACTGTTTCAGAATATTCCAAGCAGGACATCGCTAAAACATATGGGATTGTTCCTGATAAAATAACGGCTATTTGGAATGGGGCAAATCCAAAATTCCAGCCACTTTCGGAATCGGGTAGAATTGATATTCGGAAATTGCATTCGAACGAAAAACCCTATTTCTTATTTGTTGGTTCTTTACATCCAAGAAAAAATTTAAAAAGGTTGATGCAGGCATACGAGCAACTGCTAAGCGAAGACCCAGAAACCGAAAATGACTTGTTGATTGTTGGCACGGCGCTTTGGAAAGAAGAAAAGATAGATACATGGGTTTCGGAAGAAACGCTATGCAGAATACATTTTAAAGGACATTTGCCGCTTGACATCTTGACTAATATTGTAGCAGCCGCCGATATTTTCGTATACGTTCCTTATTTTGAAGGTTTCGGAATTCCTTTGGTGGAAGCGATGCATTGTGGCGTTCCGATTATTTCTGGAAACAAAACGAGTTTGCCCGAAGTGGCTGGTGATGCGGCGTTGTATTGTGATCCGTTTTCGGTGCTAGATATTGCTGAGAAAATGAAATTATTGGTAAGAGATCCTAATTTAAAGAAGGAGTTGAGCCAAAAAGGTTTGGTGCGGGCGAAGGAGTTTTCTTGGGATAAAGCGGCGGATGCTGTGTGGGAAGTGCTATCGGAAATATAAGCGGAGAGTCGCAGAGAGCGCAAAGGTAAAGTGAAATAACTAAATTTGAATTCAAAACACCCCGAAAATGCCCACAGAACGCCTCTGTCCTACTTGTAAAACTTGGAATACAGATCAAGATTTCTGTACTAAATGCAAGACCACTCTTTCTCCAGAAATTATTGAAGATAAAAGAGAGGAAGAACGCGAAAACCGAAGAATCAATACTCCCCCAACACCTCTTGATACATTTTTGGATAAGTGGAAAAACAATCAATTCTTAGTGGTTAGGATTCTATATAAGATCGTCTACGCCATTTGGGTGATTTTCATGACAATAGCTGGTCTATTTGCCTATCTAGCTGCTTCGCCCAATGGTTAATAAAAAACTTTGGTGGTGGTTTTTCGGGTTAATGTCAGTGTATTTCGTCACCAGATTTTGCCGCGCCTATTTCGAGGGAACTCCTGACTTTTTCAAATATCATTTTACTGATTTATTGTTTATTCCTACGGTTGCCACTTTCGCTTTGATTTTCGTGAGAGTATTCAAGAGGGATAATTCAATCACCGTATCTCCGTGGCTCATTGGGTTTCTTGTTCTTACAATGACGCTCTATTTCGAATGGTATTTACCTACTTTCAAAAGTCATGTTCATCCCTACACAAGCGATTGGAATGATGTTTTGATGTATGTTTTAGGTGGTGTTGAGTTTCTTTGGATTCAGTTCAAGTATTTTAGAAATTGATCTCCGAATAATGCTCGATTGG
>DDBE01000051.1 GCA_002332715.1 Flavobacteriales bacterium UBA2040 | reverse complement strand
AATTTGATACTTTCCTTTCGTTACAATCTTAGCAGAAGTATATGGATTGTAACGAAAGGAAAGTATCAAATTCAATATGGTAAAATTGAAGCGAGAATAAAAATTCCAATGGGACAAGGCATATGGCCGGCATTTTGGATGTTAGGATCGAATGTTGATCAAGTTTCGTGGCCTATGTGCGGAGAGCTAGACGTTATGGAGCATATAAACAATGAAATGATGACCCATGGGACAGCACATTGGGATGTAAATGGCTATGCGTCTTACGGAAGCTCCGTTATGAATGCAGATCCAACTCAGTTTCATGTATATTCAATTGAATGGGATGATGCTGAAATTAAGTGGTTTTTTAATGGAAATCAATATCATACGATGAACATTGCTAATGGAATCAACGGAACAAATGAATTTCATGAACCTTTTTATATAATTTTAAATTTAGCGGTTGGAGGAAATTGGCCTGGTTATCCAGACGCTACGACTACTTTTCCGCAAGAATTGGTTGTAGATTACGTACGAGTGTATAAAGATCAAAGTGATCTTGGTTTGGATGCAATGAATCTAAAGAGTTTATCGATTTATCCAAATCCAGCAGAGGATGAAGTTCGAATAAAAGGGGCGAAGGTCAATGATCTAGTTTCATTCAAAACTATGGATGGAAAAACATGCTTATCGCAAATAATAAGCAACCAAAATAGTTTTAATATTTCAACTCTTGAATCAGGAACATATTTTGTTGAACTTTTAGACGAAAAGGGCGTTATTTTCAGAACGAAATTTATAAAGAATTAATTACTTTAAAATAATTGTTCCCCAAAGTGAAGGATTGGAATGGAATCCAGATGCACCATGACCATTCCAAGTCGTTTGTATTTCGCGTATCATTTTTTCGTTACCTTCATCAACAGCAATTTCGAATCCTAAGGGTGTATCCGCTTTTAATTCAGCATGCATTAAATTCTTTAGAGGGATTGCGATCTCGGCAAAATATCCATAATCAGTTTTCATAATTCCGAAATTACCTTCAGAATACAATTTGTCGTCTGAGAAATTCCACAAATAAGGTTTCAGACCGCAGTTAAGCCCAAAATGGTAATCACTCAATAAAAATAATCCCCGTTTTGGATTTGCTTTAGGATTGGTTGCAATAGCAATCTCTATAGCGTCACCGTTCCACAAATCAGCATTTGTTTTATTATTGAAGAAAGGGTGTTGATCCTCTACCTTAACGGCTATATAAAGACTGTCTGAGGTATTTTTAGTGGCGAATGAATGACCATCACCAAAAAAAGTGAAATTCGTATTCCAATCAACGGAGTTGCCATCCACCGAAATAGATTTATCCCTTAAAGATTCTGAAATTACCGACTCACGCAGTTTTCCAGTGAAAGGAACCAATTCAATTCGATTTATTTCAGCAACACCTTCGGCAAATAATTGAACAAGCATCTGCTTGATGTTACTTGGGTCTGTATCAAATTCTTCGAAAGGGAAGAGGGACAGAGGTATCTGAACCTTACTCCATTCTTTGGTTATTATATTATTAACAAAATATTTTCTTGAAAATCCCACCCAAGCTTGTCCGTTGGCATAGTCTTCGAAGCCCATTGCCCATGGCAAGTTTGTAATATCTTTACCTGTGGAACGAACTTCAAATTCAATCGCTGCTACATCCACAATTCCAGAAATGTCTTTCGAAGACCAGAAATCCCATCCAAAACCAAGGCCAACCCAATCACAACCGTCTTGGTCTTTGTTCCAATTTAATTGCAGATAAGTATCCTTTTCATCTTCTTTTAGATCAACCGAAACACATTTTACGTCTTCAGAAAACCAAACTTCATCTGACATTGTGTTGTCAAAAATAGTGAGTTGAGAGAAACCATTGATGTTTTTCGTGTTATCCACCTCGTACGAGTCGTACAAACCTTGACGTTTTACAATTCTTGAGTCAACAATTTTAACTTCCTCAAAATTTTGAATACGCGTTGAATCCTGCCCAAAAACGAAACATATGGAAATTGAAAATAAAAACAATAAGAATAAACGCAGTATCATGGTTTAAGTGGTTCATTTTGGGTAAAAATAATATAGTCTACTTTAGTTTTGGCAAATCCGGTAACGGGATTCGCCAAATGGAGCATATTCACTTGGTTCAATCGGTCTGGATTATGTTGTCCATTGCCATTTGGAGTTGAAGGTTGTCCATTAACCAAACATGGAATATCACTGTATTTTACGGAGAGAAGCTTCCATCCTTCCCAGT
This sequence comes from Flavobacteriales bacterium UBA2040, assembly GCA_002332715.1. Classification (GTDB taxonomy): domain Bacteria; phylum Bacteroidota; class Bacteroidia; order Flavobacteriales_D; family Crocinitomicaceae; genus UBA2040. Next base: position 2,364 of record DDBE01000051.1, on the reverse strand, counting down.
TAACAGGTATTTCTAATGAATAAGTGTCTTCGGATGAATTTGCAAATCCTCCACTTAGGTCATCATCTTCTTGAAACTGGAACAATAAAATGGTATTTATTGAGCCAGGTTCACCGTATATCATTATATTGAAATACGTATTATCTCCATTACCTGTAATAGGCATTTGAGTTGATCCGTAAGCGCTCGCTCCAAAATATAAATAACCAATTAAATAATCCCAATCAACTGTTCCAGCCATATTGTAATACGAATTTCCTTGTGGGGAGCCTGCTTCGGTTTTAATTTGAAAATCCATGTCAGCGCCTGCTTGAATGAATGAGGTCCATTGATTATTAAAGCCAGATTCGAAATCGGAGATTAAAAATCCTGGATTAAGTTTCGGTTGAATAATTTTTATAGTAGATGTCAAGGTATCCGATTCTCCTTCAAAAGTCAATTGAACATCACATATTTCAATACCAAAAACTGGAAAATTAGTCGTTTCCCCAAACCAAGTCGTGGTGGCCTGATTCAAACTGCTGCTTGTTCCTATAATTTCTTTTACCGCACCTGTGGTTTGACCTGTTATTGTGATTTTCCAATCAATGATTTTGGACATTTGAGCCGTAAAGTAAGCAGTTTGACCGGCTGCAAAATCAACTGAATCTAAATTTTGATCTAAGGTGCTAATAACGCCAAATTCGCCATAAACATCGTTTAAGCTTGGTCCATCAATTGAATTGTCTTTCTTGTGACAAGAAGATAGAGCAATTATTCCAAGTAATATTAATGTGATATACTTTTTCATATTTAAAATTTAAGATTATATACAATCATAAACTGATTCATTGCGTAAGGCGTTAAACCATTGCCATTGTTCAGATTACTTTCATAGAACGCCGACAAATACATATCATCCGTAAAATTGAATTTTAATCCAGCTGCATAATAATTCTCATAATTTCTTGCACTAAAAGGTGCAAAACTGATTATTTCATCATTCGTATTGCGAATCGGAGTTAAATCATTTCAACTACTTTCAAAGTGATAAACATTCGCCATCAAGAAAAGTTTACTGACCAGTTCATATTGCGCACCTATACTAACTGATGCCGATTTCAACGAAACGCCTTCAAATTCTATTTCGCTAGGTCGCGAAGTTCTTTGGTAGCTCAATCCAGCTTCTATATCCATATGTCGTCTCATGTTGAAAATTTTCATCAAATCTACCTGTGCTGTAGTTTGCAAGAAATTGTATTTTCTGAGCTTAGTCGTTCCTTGACCACGAATTTCACTTAATTGATAGTATTTTGCTTCCAGCGTTATTTTTTCTGAAGTATCTTGATATTGAACCTCTCCATAAATCCCTTTTCTATTGAAACTTGCTGTTCCATAGGGAAGGGCATTGTTGATTGCCGGATTGTAATCCATAATTCCCTCACTGATTGAGGAAGAATACAAAGTTGGATCGTTGTACAAATCGTACATGGAAATTTGACGGTCGATTTGGCTGTTCGTATATCGACTATAAAAGGTGTTTAATTGATTGTAATTGATTCTTTTAGATTGGGCTCCAGCACTTCTGAAATCGGCACCGTTGTCCAGATATCCAGCCGACAACTTTAAATTCAATTCTTTTAATTTCAAATACGCTTTCGTATTTGAGAAGAAGTCTGTCAACTGTGTTGAATCCTGGGCGTAACCAGCAGTTGATGTTCCTGTTTCTCCAGCCAAGCCAACAATCCATTTGTCCTTGTCCAATTTGGCTTCAAACGTTATAGTGCTCACTGCATTTTTATAAGGGTTATCGCTTGCTGCTGTAGCTTTCAAGTCAAATATACTTGCGTGATTAAGACCAAAGGTAAAATAGTTACTTTGTGATACAACCATGTTTCCTCCACCATAAAAACGTTCAAATATGTTGGAAAGGTTGGAAGGATTTAACCGTGTAATGAAACTATTGAATTTAACATCCTTTATAATCTTCGGGAAGGCAAGACCAAAATCGATAGCGGCCCCTTGTTGTCGCCAGGTATTTTTTCTAGAGTAGAAAGATTCATAATTTAGGATGTCCTCTTTAATTTGAAGCGTCCCAACCCCACTTAATAACATATCAGGATTGTGGTTGTAAAAGGTGTAAGGAGTCATTTTATAATCAATGTTTCCCAATTGATAACGAACGATTTTTCCAGCTACACCTCGCACATATAGTTGTCTCACATCAAAGGCCACATTGCTTCCCCAGAATCCACCTAAATCGTTTTTAATACGAATCATTCCAAGTATTTCTGTTTGCTCATTCGGATTTATTCTAAATCCTAGATCGATCAAAGCGTATCCCCCTGCGGATTTACCTGGTGTTACAGTATCAATTTCATCTGT